>CACXUV010000026.1 GCA_902770845.1 uncultured Prevotellaceae bacterium | reverse complement strand
AGCGAAGACTGGATTTGGCCTATCCCGGAAAATACACATGGCAGAAGGGCGTGAGCCCTGACGGCACAACCTATCGATCGCGAATATCAATAACTTACCATTAGTTCTATGACCATAACAACTGCTATTATTGACGATGAGCCTTTGGCCGCACAGCTCTTGGAGAGCTATGTTCAGAAAACTCCTTATCTGGAGTTCACGGGCACCTATAACAGTGCCGTGATGGCTATGCGCTATCTGCGCGAGAAACCTGTTGAACTGCTGTTGCTCGACATTCAGATGCCTGAGCTCTCAGGTATTGAACTGGCTAAGATTCTGCCAAGGGAAACAAAAATCATTTTCACTACAGCCTTTCCTCAATATGCTGTTGATGGCTTCAAGGTGTCGGCTATCGACTATTTGCTCAAGCCCATTGCCTATGATGATTTTCTGCGTGCCACGGGAAAGGCCTTGGATTGGAAAGACATGCAATTGCACCAGCATGCGTATCATGGCGACCGCTTCATGTTTGTGAAGAGCGACTACAAACTGGTGCGTATTTCCTTCGACGACATTCTCTATGTTGAGGGGCTCAAGGACTATGTGCGTTTCTTTTTGAAGTCGGGCGAAAAAGTGCTTTCACTCATGAGTATGAAAAAACTGGAAGAGCATTTGCCCAAGCCCGAATTCATGCGCACCCATCGTTCTTACATCGTTCACATGGCTGAGGTGAAGGCTATCGACCGTCTTCGCTTGGTGTTTGGCGATCAGTACATTCCCATTTCAGATAACTACAAGGATGATGTTCAGCAGTATCTTGACACGCACACCATGAGCTAGCTGATTGGCGGCTGTAGCTTTTCTTCGTTTC
This sequence comes from uncultured Prevotellaceae bacterium, assembly GCA_902770845.1. GTDB lineage: Bacteria > Bacteroidota > Bacteroidia > Bacteroidales > Bacteroidaceae > Prevotella. The sequence goes on along the minus strand of CACXUV010000026.1, from coordinate 34,587 downwards.
TTTCTTGTCTTAACGAAATAATGCTTTGCGTAGAGTAAATTTCGCTTGAGCTATAGTTCCCATTAAACTCTTCGCACCATCTTTTTCTTTGCGTATTATATAAAAAAACCGGAGCCCTATTACAGGCTCCGGCTTTTTATTTGTTTAATACTGGTTGTTTTTCTTACTTCGACTGGAAAGTAGCAACACGGTTGAACTGAACCTTATCGAAGATCTTGTTGGTAGGACCATTGCCCTTAACATCCAGACGATCAGCGCTGATGCCATACTTCTTAACGAGCATGTCCTTCACAGCAGCAGCACGAGACTCAGACAGACGCTGGTTCAGCTTAACACTGCCCTCGGGAGAAGCGTAACCGTTGATAAGAACGCGAGCGTTGGGGTTCTCCTTCATGTACTTGGCAATCTGCTCAACGTTGATGGTCTGGTTGGCCTGGATGCGGCTGCTACCACAGGTGAAGAGCACAACAGGATTCAGGTTGATGTCGCAGTCCTTCTCAACCGCAGCGGGCTTATTCTTGCAAGCCTCGAGCTCAGCACGCAGCTGGGCAATGGTCTTGGCGTTGGCATCAAGCTGGCGATCCTTTGCGTCAGCTGCGCTGCGAAGTTCGTTGATGTTTGCGTTCAGAGCATCAATCTCAGCCTGGTCGCGGAACTGACCCTTCACGAAGTTGTGACTGCCGTTAGAGTTGCCGAACTTGTAGTTCAGACCAACGAGCAACTGAAGAGCAGAAGCATTGATGTCGAACTTGTTACGGTTGTTGGGAGTGTTGGTGAAACCATCGCGCCAGTCACCGTCCAAATCATAATTGATAGAGGGCTCCAGATAGAGCTGCCATGCCTTCTTGCTGCCCAGGTTGAACATCAGGTCCAGACCCAGTTTAGAGGTCAGCATGTTTTTGTCCACTCCCTTGGGAACACCAAAGATGTGCTGCCAACCGAAACCTGCAACAGCACCAACCTCAAAGAAGCGGGGCTGTCCCTGATAACCACCGAACCAGTTGCTCAGGTTCAATATTCCCAGAGCGTTTACGTTGGTAGCCTTTACGAAAGTAGAGACATCATAGAACTTCTTGTCATTAAAGAAGGCAAGACCTTCAACAGCCCAACCCACAACAGGAGTCCAGTTACGACCAATGCGAATGCCTGCAGTGGGGTTCAAGTTCTTCATAATAGCGGTGTGAGTGGTCTTCACGCTTGCACCAGCTGCAACACCTACATACCAGTTATCGGTAGTTTTTGACTCTACCAATGCACTCTGTGCAAAAGCTGCTTGTGCCGAAAAAGCAACTACAGCCATCGAAAGTAATAATTTTTTCATCTTGTAAAAATTAAAATTATACTAATTATTAAAACTTTGGTGCAAAGATAGTAAAAAAAAACGATTGTATGAATTTTTTTTGTTAATTTTGCACTTATCAATAAAAAAAATTGACATAAATGGCGTTTATGCGTGTAAAAATGCCATTTTTAGGGAAAAATATGTGAGTATGAGGGAAATAAACATGTATGAAACGCATTGGTATGACCGTGTTGTGGCCTCGTTTATGTTTTTCACGACCTTGCCCTTGGGGCGTTTGGGACGTCTTACTGCAGAAAATAGCAGGACGGTTGTGGAGTATTGGCCTCTGGTGGGGTGGTTCACGGCGGCTGTTATGGCTGCTGTGCTCTACTTTGGTAGTGGGGTGTTGCCTTATTCGGTGGCAGTGTTGCTTGCCATTGTGGTGAGGTTGCTGCTGGGAGCAGGGCAGAACGAGGAAGGACTGGCAACTTTTGTCGATGCTTTAGCAGTGGGAGGTGGCAGTCGGCAGCATGTGCTTGATGCGATGAGTACCTCACGTTCAGGTGATCGTGGTGTGCTGGCTCTCATCATGTACGTGGCATTGCTTTTTGCTTTGCTTTTCAACATGACGCCTTTTGTGGCTGCAATCACAATTTTGGCAGCTGAACCCTTTTCCAAGATGTTGGCTGCACAAGTGGCGTCAATGATGCCTCCTGTGTCAATGGGCAATGATGGTGTTGTGTTCAGGCGAATGCCCATTGAGGCCAGCATGGGGTTGGCCGTGCAAGGGTTGCTGCCTATGGGGACTTATTGTTACTACATGCGGGCTGTCATTGACTGGCAGATGCTTGTCTTCCTGCCTTGTCTTGCCATGTATTTTCTCTATTTGCTCATTTGGAAAATACTGCGTGGCTATAATTTGCAATGTCTGAGTAGCTTGGCGCTTTTGGTGGAGCTGGCTGTTTATTTTGTTGTGTGCTATTATCAGACCTTGGATGTGGTTTGATAGTAAGTCGATGGCAAGAATGTATGGCAGGAAGAAAATCTGTTAGGACGTGAACTTGACCGAAATAGTTTGACTGGAGAATGGTGGGCTGGAAAAGAAAAAGCTGCGAATTTCCATTATGGAACTCGCAGCTTTTCTTTCTTTTTGATTCTTGCGAACGTTATTTGGCGTAGGCCACAGAACGAGTTTCGCGAATCACGGTAATTTTTACCTGCCCGGGATAGGTCATTTCGTTCTGAATCTTTGTGGCAATTTCACCAGAGAGTGCCTCGGTCTCAGCATCGTCCATCTTGTCAGCACCAACAATGACTCGCAGCTCGCGACCAGCTTGAATTGCGTAGGTCTTGGTAACGCCAGGATAGCTCATGGCAATGGCCTCAAGATCGTTCAGTCGCTTGATGTAGGCTTCAACGATTTCTCGACGTGCTCCTGGGCGTGCACCACTGATGGCATCGCACACCTGAACAATGGGAGCCAGCAGTGTCTGCATTTCCATCTCGTCGTGGTGGGCACCAATAGCATTGCAAATATCGGGCTTCTCTTTGTATTTCTCGGCAATCTTGGCACCATACAAGGCATGGGGCATTTCGCTCTCCTCATCGGGCACCTTGCCAATGTCGTGCAACAGACCGGCGCGCTTAGCTTTCTTGGGGTTCAACCCCAGTTCACTGGCCATCACTGCACACAGGTTGGCTGTTTCGCGAGCGTGTTGCAGAAGGTTCTGACCGTAGCTGCTGCGATATTTCATCTTGCCAATGATGCGTACCAGCTCAGGATGCAGACCGTGAATGCCTAAGTCAATAGCAGTGCGCTTACCTGTCTCGATAATCTCGTTCTCCAGTTGTTTCTTCACCTTGGCCACCACTTCCTCAATGCGTGCAGGGTGTATACGGCCGTCGCTCACCAGTTGGTGCAGGGCCAGACGACATATCTCACGGCGCACAGGGTCGAAGCCACTAATGACGATTGCCTCGGGTGTGTCGTCAACCACAATCTCCACGCCACAGGCAGCTTCCAGGGCACGAATGTTGCGGCCTTCACGGCCAATGATGCGGCCTTTCACCTCGTCATTGTCAATGTGGAACACGCTCACCGAATTTTCTACGGCAGTTTCCGTGGCCACACGCTGGATGGTTTGTATCACAATCTTCTTGGCTTGTGCGTTGGCGTTCAGTTTGGCCTCGTCCATAATTTCGTTGATGTAGCTGGCTGCAGCAGTCTTGGCCTCGTCTTTCATTGACTCCACCAGGCGGTTCTTTGCCTCTTCGGCACTCAGACCAGACAGTTCTTCCAGCTTTTCGCGCTCTTTTTGTTGCATCTTGCCCAACTCTTCTTGTTTCAGGGCAATGGCTTTCTTCTCGTTGTCAATGCGCTGTTGCTGGTTGTCAAGTTCGTTTTTGCGACGTCCCAGTTCTTCCTGTCGCTGGTTCAGCGACAATTCGCGCTGCTTCAGACGGTTCTCACTCTGTTGAATGTGCTGATTGCGCTGTTGCACTTCTTTTTCCAGTTCACTCTTTTTGTTCAGGAATTTCTCCTTCACCTCGAGCAACTTTTTGTCTTTAATCACCTGTGCTTCCTTTTCGGCAGCTTCCAGGATGGCATCTCTTTTTCCAGTAATGACTTTCTGGAAAATGAAGAATCCGATGGCACCACCCAAAATGAGCGCTGCCACGGCTATCAGAATCACGAAAATTATATTCATAAATGTTTAGTGTATGTAAAAAATTAATGTTCTCTCTCTTCTTTTTTGTATGCGACCTGAAACTATTTCAGTGCATCTTCGATTTCAGAAGACAGTTGTGAGAGAATATTGTCATACGGCGTGGTGTCGTGTTTGGCATGCTCGCGCTCATAGCGCAGGGCAATCTCAATGAGTGTCATGAGTGCGATGGTGTGTTCGCTCTTGCGGCCTTTGTACACCTGGGCATAAGCACCATAGCGTTCCGACACAAGTTTTGCTGCACGCCGATAGAACTCTTCATCCTCTCGGTTGTGAAGCACGGTCATGATGTCTTCGTCATAGACGTGCAGCTTGATATTGAGTTTCTCTTTACTTTCTTCTGGCATCGTCAGTTTTCCTTTTTACTTTTCGTCGCTTAGGATAGCAATGCACTTGTTTACGTCGCGAATCAGTTTGGCCAGTCGGTCCTTGGCTCCCTGCAGGTCACCATCGGTTATTTCCACCATTCTTGCCATCTTGAGCAACTGATAGTCGTTTTCCTGCTGAGTGAGTTTTGCTTGTAGCTGTTTGAGGTCCTTCTCGTTTTTGTCTACCATGGCATAAAGTTCCTCATTCTCCTTTTTCAGTTGCTGAAAACGGCGAATGAAGTCCCTCATTCGAGTTTGGAACGTAGCTAATGCTTTTTCACTTTCAGTCATGACTACTAAATTGTGCTACAAAGGTAGGTAAAAATCGATTAATTGCCTGCCTTTGAAGCACATATTTAATAATTATTAAGTTATTTGCCGTCTGTTTGTGGCTGCTTTTCTTTCTTTGCCAGCATCACAACGCGATAAACGAAGTCGGTCACCCACTGTTGTGAGAAGCCCAGACGCTTGTTCAGTTCGCGTACTGATACCACGGTCTTGATGGTGCTGGCGTCTGTGAAGTCGTTCTTGTTGAAGATCTCGTCTACCGTCTTTTCTGTCATTCTGTACAGAGCTTTCTTGAAGATGCTTGGCAGTCGTAACTTGAACTTCATGAGGTTGGTCGACAGCATCATAATGTCTTGTACAAAAGCTTGGAACTGAAGCAGATAAGTCTGTGCATCTTGCACTTTTTTGCAACGGCGGCCAATGCTCTTGTCAATTTCCTTGAAGAAGTCATCATTCATCTGATACATTTCCTTCAGCATCTTCTTGCATTTTGCTTTTTCGCCAATGCCCAGTTTTCCTCCTTGTGTGGGAACGCGCAGCGTGGTCTTGAATACACGCAGATCGGGTAGTGCGGCCAGGTTGCTAATGTTCAGGTCGGCAGCCATTACTGCTTGGAAATATACACGAATGAGTGTCATGAAATCTTCCATGCCACCTGTTTTGGTCTGATTGTCGTCGGCACTTTTTCGTCCGAACAAATTTGATAGAAAACTCATACTCTTTTTAGATAATTGCCTGCAAAGTTACGATATTTCTTTCATATTTACGCATTTTTTATGGTAAAATCGCCTGCATACAAGTTTTTTTTGTATCTTTGCAACCTAAACTATAAACATTTTACGTTATGAAGGGAATTGTTTTGGCTGGTGGAAGCGGCACACGCCTCTATCCTATCACAAAAGGAATCAGCAAGCAGTTGATACCTATTTTTGATAAGCCCATGATTTATTATCCCATCTCGGCACTGATGTTGGCTGGGATACGGGAAATCTTGATTATTTCAACGCCTCACGATCTGCCCGGATTCAGGCGTCTGTTGGGTGATGGAAGCGATTTGGGCGTGCGCTTTGAGTATGCAGAGCAGCCTTCGCCCGATGGACTGGCCCAGGCTTTCATCATTGGCGAGCAGTTTATTGGCAATGATTGTGTGTGCCTGGTGTTGGGCGATAATATCTTTTATGGTTCTGGCTTCACAGCCTTGCTTCAACAGAGTGTTGAGAATGCAGAGAAGAGCAATCTTGCCACTGTGTTTGGTTACTATGTGAACGATCCTGAACGTTATGGCGTGGCAGAGTTTGATGCTCAGGGCAACTGCTTGAGTATTGAGGAGAAGCCAGATCATCCCAAGTCGAACTATGCGGTTGTGGGGTTGTATTTCTACCCCAACAGCGTGGTGGAAATTGCCAAGAACATCAAGCCCAGTGCTCGTGGTGAATTGGAAATTACAACGGTGAATCAGGAATACCTGCTGAGACATTCCTTGAAGGTACAGACCTTGCAGCGCGGCTTTGCCTGGCTCGACACTGGCACTCACGACTCGTTGGCCGAGGCCAGCACTTTTATTGAGGTTATCGAGAAGCGTCAGGGATTGAAGGTGGCTTGTTTGGAAGAGATTGCCTATAAAAAAGGATGGATCACGCGCGAACAATTATTAAATAATGCCAAGCCCATGCAGAAGAATGACTATGGCAAATATCTCATTCAGCTGGCTGAACTTTGATTAAAATGTGTATAAGAATAACATGCATGCATTTCCTTGAGGAGTGCATGCATGTTGTTTTTATGAGAATCTTTATTAGTGAATTTTGCGAGTAATGGTGCTTCCGTCTACCGCCGTACACACCACAATGAAAGGAGTGGAGGTGGTCTTTGTCAGGGCGAGGCGCACCTTGGAACGACCTGTGGTTCCGCAGTTTTGTTCACCGATGCGATGGCCTGCCAGGCTGTAGACATCGACGCGTTGAAGCTTGCGACTGGAGCGCACGGTTACGAAACTGTCCTTGCTTGTCTTTACCTTTACATCAAAGGCTTCGTTCTGAATGGTTGAAATCTTGGCGGCCGTGCTTTGCTGGTAGTTGTCCTTGCCACCAAGGCCCACGGGCAGTTGGCTTACGGTTGAGATGCACAATTTATCGAGCTTTGCACCGTCTTCACGGCAACCAACGGTGAGTGTATGCCCACCTTTCTGCAGTTGAAAGTTTCCCAGTTCTTTCCATTCCCATGCACCATTGGTGTACAGTCCGTTTGCAAAGGCATATTCTCCATTGTCCATCTTCAGCCAGTAGCTGTCATCGTCCCATGTGGGGCAGTTCACGCGCCCAAAGACGTGGTAGTTCGTTGTTTCTTCTGCAATGAAGTTCACAACCACCATGTCCGCACTGTCTACAGGAGCCCCGTTCACTACATTGCTTGATGATTCCACATACTGTTCTCCTGAAGCCAGTGCATCCTGATGGTTGCGAAAGTGCGTACCACATGTGGGCGTGACGAGAGTTTCGGCTTCAATCCACAGCGCTTTTTCGTCGGGCTGAGGGTCGGGAGCATCTTCGTCGGTGGCCAAAGGTGCTGTGATAGTGAACAGATTCATGTCTACGGCTTCACCCATGGCTTGATAACCCTGTGCGTTCAGGTGCAACCAGTCGTTCTCGAAAAGAAATTTTGATTGCAGGGCAGCAGTGTCCTGAGGGTTGCATACGGCCTTGGCAAAATCAATGCGACCATCGAGCATGGGCGTGGTGCGAATCCATTGATTGATGGTGTTGCGTCCCTTCTCATGATCGGCACTGTAGTAGGAGTTGTTCTTGAATGGAGTGATGGTGGCTCCAAACACATAGATGCCCTTAGCATGGGCTGCACGAATAATCCGTCGATAGACTTCAATGATGCGTTGTGCTGTTTGTACGCCATTGCCACTGCCTCCGAGGTCGTTCACGGCTTCGAACAGGATAATCCATTTCACGCCTTCCTGCCCCAGCAAGTCGCGCTGATAGCGAGAGCTGCCCGTGGGGCCCAGGCCGCCACTGAGCACGCAGTTGCCGCCAATGCCCATGTTGAGCACAGCCACCTGGCTGGTGGCAGCATTTTGCAGCAATCGGCGTGAGAGCACATCGGCCCAGCGGTTCTGTTGGTTGGTGGTCGATCCACGTCCGTCGGTAATCGAGTTGCCCAATATGGCCACTGCTCCAGCCTGTTGTGGTGCCAGTACTTCGAGTGCCAGAATGTTATACCAGTGGTCGGTGGTTTTTGCTCCCGTGAAGTTGGTGGTGTTTCCTGCTTGCAGATAAGATGTGGTTCTCGACCCAGGATGTCCCGACACACTGGTTGACGAGGCATTTCCATAGTGGATGGTGATGGCTACATTCTCGCGGTTGCTCAAGTGCAGCTTCACAGGGTCGCTCACTGCTGTCTTTCCTGCGGCCATGGTTACAGAAGGCTTGCCGCCAAACGTGAGGCTTACGGTTGATGTCTCGTCGATTTCACTGCTACTGCCAGCTGTTTTGGCACGGGCCAGCTCCACGGCCTTGATTTCTGTGGCCCCTGTGCTAAACTCGTTGGTGAGCTTCAGCCGCACGGTCTCACCGCCAATAGACACCTGCACGATTTGCCTGAGGGAGTTGCCACCCAGTCCTGGCGATGGTGGATTGTTGTGGCTTTCCACCAGTTGTGGTGCAGTGCCCCATGTGCCCACCCAATGCTCCTGGGCTTGGGTCGGAGAAGTGATGATGGCCAGTGCCATTGTCAAAAGAAATGTGATTCTCTTCATTGTTCTATAATCGTTTGGTTGATTGTTCACATGCAGTTGTCTTCCTGAAGGACAGATTTGCGAAGCAAAAGTAGCCATTTCCCATGATGGTCTGTTTCATATTCCACTCAAATGTTTTCGCAAATCATTCATGGCTCAATCATTTGCGTTTTATCTCCAAAAGCAAGGCCGCTAACTCATGTTCTGAGTCAGCGGCCCTCATTGCTTTAGCCTTTTTGTTGAAAAATTGCTATACTTTTCTTTACTTCACCTTTTCCACGATGGCCTTGAAAGCTTCGGGGTTGTTCAGGGCGAGGTCGGCAAGCACCTTGCGATTGATTTCGATACCAGCCTTGGTCAAGGCACCCATGAGCTTTGAGTAGCTCATGCCCTCCATGCGAGCGGCAGCGTTGATACGCTGAATCCACAGAGCGCGGAAGTTGCGCTTCTTGTTGCGGCGGTCGCGATAGGCATAGGTCAGACCCTTCTCCCAGGTGTTCTTTGCTACTGTCCAAACATTCTTGCGGGCTCCAAAGTAGCCACGGGTGAGCTTAAGAATTCTCTTACGTTTTGCTCTTGATGCAACGTGATTTACTGATCTTGGCATAATTTTTTTACTTTAAATGTTAGACAATAGGTTAATTAGCGGAGACACAACAGGTCGCGTACCTGCTTCATGTTGCTCTGGTCAACGATGGAGTAGCCCACCAAGTTACGCTTCTGCTTCTTGGTCTTCTTGGTGAGAATGTGGCTGTGGTAAGCGTGATGTCTCTTGATCTTACCTGTACCGGTGAATGAGAATCTCTTCTTGGCACCGGAGTTTGTCTTTACTTTTGGCATTGTTTTTAATTTTTTTAATTGTTATTATAATAGGCGGTGGCAACGCATATACCGGGCGCAGCGCACCTTTTCTTTCAGTTTAGTCTTCTGCTTCTTCTCTTTCTGTCAGCTTTTTCAAAGCATCGGCACTGATTTTGGCGTTAGCAAAGAGGCCACCGTTGGCAGGTGTCTCAACGTCTATGTCGTTCTCGGCAGTTGTCTTTTCCTGTCGTGTGTTGTTCCTCATTTCGGCCTCATTGGCTTCGCGGTCTCGAGCTTGTTGACTCTTTTTGGCCACACCAGCTTTTTTGGGTGCCAGATAGAGAAACATTTTCTTTCCTTCGAGCGATGGCATGGACTCCACTTTGCCCCATTCCTCCAAATCGTTGGCAAAACGCAACAGCAACACTTCGCCTTGTTCCTTGAACAAAATGCTACGCCCACGGAAGAACACATAGGCTCTCACTTTGTTGCCTTCTTCCAGAAATTCGCGTGCATGCTTCAACTTGAATTGGTAGTCGTGCTCGTCGGTCTGTGGTCCGAAACGGATTTCCTTCACCTCCACCTTCACTTGCTTGGCTTTCATTTCCTTGGCACGCTTTTTCTGCTGATAGAGGAACTTTGAATAGTCAATGAGGCGACACACGGGGGGGGCGGCGTTGGGCGAAATCTCTACCAGGTCGACGCCTTGCTGGCGTGCCATGTCGAGTGCTTGACGTGTAGGCATCACCGATGATCCGCTCTCACCTACTATGCGGACTTCACGCACGCGTATCTGTTCATTTATACGGTACTGATTCTGTTTTTTGTCTGTCTTCATTAACTATTTTTGAAAATCGCGTGCAAAGTTACAATAATTCAGCGAATTAGCAAAATTTTTTCCATATTTTTTTAGCAGCGTGTTCGTGGCAGGCCAGTTGGGCTGTGGTGGCGCTATGCTGTTTTGTCTTTCACTCGTTGCCTGTCAGTTCATCACCTTGCGGCCATTGCTGATAATCACGCTGCGGTTGTGGCTGCTGCTCTGTGATGTCACCTTGCGTCCCTGAAGGTCGTATTGAGCAACAGGCTTGTTCTCCTGCACTTGCAGGGGAACGATGGCAGAAGGAGCTTCTACGGGCTGAAGGTCGATATAGTCAATGTCGGGCATCCATGCCGAAGCATTCGACAGGCGGATGACGTTGCAACCCTTTTGCAGCTCGATGTTCACTGTCTTGGCAGCCACCTTGTCCCAGGCACCTGAATTGACGCTTATGGTCTGCACCTTGTTGCCGTTCACGCTAATGTTGATGTTGCGATTCTCACCAGTGATATAGGCAATGGTGAGCAGGTACTTGCCACCCTCATTGCTGTAGACGTTTCGCCATTGCAGGTCGTTCTGCTCGCTGTAGCCCAGCCAGCCAGCCTTGAAGCCGGCAGAGCAGAATGTGGCAGCTTCGTAGATGCCCGTCTTCTCCGCCTGGTTGTTTTTCAGTTCCTGATAGTCGCTGATGTAGGCTGTCTCGGCCTCATAGCGGGTGCGCTCCAGTCGCTCCTGGGCCTGTGCTACAAAGATGCGCGTTCCGTGGGCAGGCACCGTCACTTCGTATTGCCCAGTGAACCGGCCCAGGTCCTTCTGTGCAAACACATCGCGCAGTGCCACTGTGCCGGCAAGGTCTAGGTTGACGAAATCAACCTGCACGGTTTTGGCAGCATCGTTGGGGTTATACACGGCAAAGGCACGCTTGGTGCCGCCCAGTTGTTCCAAATCCTTCACCAGGATGTGGCAGTCGTTTTTCTTGGCCACAATATAGGCTTGCTGATAGAGCGTGTCCTGGTTCAAGGCAATGAGCTCCTTGTTCTTGAGCAGGTTCAGCGTAGTAGTCTTGATGGTGGTCAGGTCGCATCCAATGAGCAGGGGCGAGTTCATGATGCACCACATTCCAAAGTGGGTCTTGTCTTCTTCTGTGGTGAGCGAGCGTCCCACTTCGAGCATGTCCATGTCGTTGAAGTGGCCATCGGTGGCGTAGGCGCTCATGTAGAGGTTTTCGGCAATAATGCCTTTCACCGAGTTCCATGAATTGTTGATGTCTACCGTGGTGCGCCAGGAGAAGGCCACGTCGTGCACCCATGTTCCGGGATAATTCCATCGGCACACGTTCAGACGCACGTCGGTGCGGCCTGTGTTCTTGATTGCTTGACTAATGGCGGAGTAGCGTTGTTGAGGGTCGAGCGCCAGGCGCTGTGTGTTCTGGGGAGCATCGCCGCCGCAGAAGTCGACTTTGATGAAATCAAATCCGCACTCTTTGAAATAAAAGTCGGCATCGTGCTGGTCGTAGTTGTAAAGTCCCACGTTCACGCTCTGTGTGTCGCCGTTGTAGTAGTTGCCGCAGGTGTTGGCACCGGCATCGCTGTAGATGCCAGCCTTCAGTCCCTTGGAGTGAATATAGTCGGCCACAGGTTTCAATCCGTTGGGAAATCGTGTTTTGTGGATGATCAGTTCGCCTGTGGTGGTGTTGCGTCCTCCAAAGAAGCCATCGTCAATGTTGATGTGGTCAAAGCCTGCATCCTTGAGTCCTTTCGACACCATGGCGTCGGCCTGTTTTCGGATGAGTGCATCGATGATGTTCACATAGTAAGTGTTCCACGAGCTCCATCCCATCGTTGGGCCACCGTTGTTCTGAGCGTGTGTCGTTGTGTAGGCTGCAAGTAGCATGGCAGCAAGGAATGTTAGTTTAATACTGCGTTTCATTTTTATATTATGGTTAAAGGTTTGGGCAAATAGCTTTGGCTATAATAAAATAAGGAGAGAGGTGGGCATCGCAAAAAGGGATTCTTTCACTTCTTACCTCTCTCCTTATATAAAATTCATTTGGTTGACTTCGGAGAACTTAGAAGTCTTTCGTTTGTTCCTTTACTTCGGCATTGATCTTGTCGATGAACTCCTGGATGGTCATCGTGGCCTGCTCGCCGCCGCCTTGCTGGCGCATCGACACAAGGCCCTCGGCCTCTTCTTTCTCGCCAACGATTACCATATACGGAATGCGCTTCAGCTCGTTGTCGCGAATCTTGCGGCCCAGTTTCTCATTACGCAGGTCGATAGAGCCACGCACACCCTGAAGGTCGAACTCCTTGAGCACCTTCTTGGCATAGTCGTTATACTTCTCCGACAGCGGCAGGATGGCCACCTGGTCGGGCGTGAGCCACAAGGGGAAGTGACCACTGGTGTGCTCGATAAGCACAGCTGTGAAGCGCTCCAGCGAACCGAAGGGTGCACGGTGAATCATCACAGGCGTTTTCTTTGTGTTGTCCTCGTCGGTATATTCCAGCTGGAAGCGCTTGGGCAGGTTGTAGTCCACCTGGATGGTGCCCAGCTGCCAGCGGCGTCCGATAGCATCCTTGATCATAAAGTCGAGCTTGGGACCGTAGAAGGCTGCCTCGCCATACTCCACCTTGGCATTGAGACCCTTTTCCTGGCAGGCTTCCTGAATGGCTTTTTCGGCCAGTGCCCAGTCTTCGTCAGAGCCCACGTACTTGTCGTGGTCGTTAGGATCGCGCAGCGAGATTTGGGCTTCGAACTCAAAGCCGAAAGCTTTGAGCACAATGTTGATAATGTCCATCACGTTCAGGAACTCCTGCTTCACCTGGTCGGGGCGGCAGAACAGGTGGGCATCGTCTTGAGTGAAGGAGCGCACGCGGGTGAAGCCGTGCAGCTCGCCGCTCTGTTCATAGCGATAAACCGTGCCGAACTCAGCAATGCGCAGGGGCAGGTCGCGATAGGAACGGGGCTTCCAAGCGAAGATTTCGCAGTGGTGGGGGCAGTTCATGGGCTTCAGCATGTAGACTTCGCCCTCCTCAGGCGTGGTGATGGGCTGGAAGGAGTCCTTGCCGTAGTGATCCCAGTGTCCGCTAGTGACGTAGAGGTTCTTTGAACCGATGTGGGGTGTGATCACTTCCTGATAGCCAAAGCGCTTCTGCACTTTGCGCAGATGGTCCATCAGGCGCAGGCGCAGCTCGGTGCCTTTGGGCAACCAGATGGGCAGTCCCTTGCCCACTTTGTCGGAGAACATGAACAGCTCCATCTCCTTGCCAATCTTGCGGTGGTCGCGCTTCTTGGCTTCTTCGAGCATCACAAGATACTCGTCGAGCATTTTCTTCTTGGGGAAGGTGATGCCATACAGACGCTGCATCTGCTCACGGGTGGCATCGCCACGCCAGAAGGCGCCTGCCACAGAGGTGAGCTTGATGGCCTTGATTTCGCCTGTGTCAACCAGGTGAGGACCACGGCACAGGTCGGTAAAGGCTCCTTGCGTATAAGTGGTGATGGTGCCGTCTTCCAGGTCTTGCTCAATGTGCTCGCACTTGTAGGTCTGGCCATCGGCAGCAAACTCTTTGAGTGCATCGGCCTTGGCCACCTCTTTGCGCACCACAGGCTCCTTTTTCGAAGCCAGCTCCTTCATCTTCTGCTCAATCTTGGGGAAGTCGCTCTCCTTGATGCTCTCGCCGCCCGGCAGCAGCACATCATAGAAGAAGCCACTCTCCACGGCAGGACCAAAGCCGAACTGTATGCCAGGATAGAGCTCCTTCAGTGCCTCGGCCAGCAGGTGTGCGCTGGTGTGCCAGAAGGTGTGCTTGCCCTGCTCGTCGTCCCACTTGTAGAGTTCAAACTGGCAGTCTTCCATGATGGGGCGATTCAGCTCCACCGTCTCGCCGTTTACTCCGCAGCAAAGAACGCTGCGTGCCAGAGCCGGCGAAATGCTCTCGGCAATCTCCATGCCCGTTACGCCCTGCTCATACGAGCGAACAGATCCGTCGGGAAAAGTAATGTTGATCATATCTACAATATATGTTTATGTTTAAAACGCTGCAAAATTACCACATAAAAATGACAAAAAGACATTTTTCCACTGAAAAGTTTGGTGATTAGATATTTTTTACCTACTTTTGCAGGCGATAATTCTAAATAATAACTCAAACTTTAAAACTTTATTGCCTATCGACAAAAATTTACTTCATAAAAAAAAGAATTGAAATATGAAGAGATTTGAGGGAGTGTCCGACGAAGCGTTGGCACTGCTTTATGTAGAGGGAGACAATAAAGCGTTTGACGAGTTATTGAGTCGCACGCAAGAAAAGTTGTTCACTTATATCATGTTTGTGGTTCGCAATCATGACATGGCCGACGACATCTTCCAGGAAACTTTTGTAAAGGTGATTACCAAGTTGCAGCATGGGCAATACACCGACTCTGGCAAATTCCAGTTCTGGGTCACCCGTATTGCGCATAACGTGATTATGGACTGGTACAGGGCTCAGCGCAATGAGCACATCGTGGAACCTACCGAGGACAACGATTTGCAGAATTTGCGTGGCGCATCGGTGATGGACACCTATCGTGAGACCGAACTGGTGAACGAGCAGATACTGCGCGATGTGAAGAAAATGATGAACGCCCTGCCTGCACCGCAGCGGGAGGTGGTCTACATGCGCTACTATCAGCAATTGTCGTTCAAGGAGATTGCCGAAATCACAGGCGTGAGCATCAATACCTCACTGGGCCGCATGCGCTATGCATTGATGAACCTGCGCCGCATGGCTAAGGATCACAAGATAGAGTTGGCTCTGCAGGAGTAATGAAATGGGTAGAGACGTCACACGGATGTGGCGCCTCTACAAAAAAATCACAGTTCTCGCAGCGAACGGATTGTTTCTTCTGGTGTGGCGCTCTTGAACACATAGCTGCCACTCACCAGCACGTCTACACCCGCCTCAACCAGTCGGGGGGCCGTTTCGCCCTGCACGCCGCCGTCAACTTCAATCAGTGCATTGCTGTCGTTGGCAGCTATCAACTGGCTCAGCTGGCGCACTTTCTTCAGCGTGTTCTCAATGAACTTCTGTCCGCCGAATCCCGGATTCACACTCATCAGCAGCACCATGTCTACGTCGTGAATGATGTCTTCGAGCATCGAAACGGGGGTGGAGGGGTTCAACGTTACGCCTGCTTTCATGCCTGCATCGTGAATCTCCTGCACAGTGCGGTGCAAGTGCGTACAGGCTTCGAAGTGCACGTTCATCATCATTGCCCCCAACTGGGCCGTCTGTTTGATGTAGCGTTCAGGGTTCACAATCATGTAGTGAACATCGAGCGGCTTCCTGCATAGCTTGGCAACAGCCTCGAGCACGGGAAATCCAAACGAGATGTTGGGCACGAAAGAGCCGTCCATCACATCGCAGTGCAACCAATCGGCCTCGCTGCGGTTGATCATTTCAATCTCACGGTCGAGATGCAGAAAGTCGGCAGCGAGCAAAGAAGGAGAAACTTTGGTCATCTTCTTTTGTATCAGTTCAAGCAATACGTTTGATTGTTTGCCACACGATAGGTGTAGGCCAGTTCTTTAATGAATTTAATCACCCTTTCGCTGGGTGTCGTTTCTTCGTGAGTAAATATTTGCATAGGCACAATGTTTTGGTTTGTTCATATATCTATGAAACGCAGACGCCTTGCAATTATTATATTTGTCAACGGAATTTTTTGATATGCACGGTTGATACTATGTCCTCTGCAAGGGCATATAAAAGTCATTGCGTCATTGAAAATCTCTCAAAACCATTGTTTTTCCTGGAAAAACAGTTTGTTTTCAGCACGAAAACAAAATGAAAACAACACATCAAAATGGCACAGCACGCCTTTAACACCCACATGCCTCATGGTGGCACATGGGTGTGATTCACTTCAAAATGTCATTCAATCAAAAAAAGGAAAATGCTATTGAGTTATTGATTGCCTGATAGCTGAGCATACAACTCCGGGGACAGCCCATAGTGGGCAAGAATCATCACGTCCAGCTCGTGCTCTTTTTCTGCAGTGGGCATCCCCTCACGCTTGAACTGCTGTATTTCCATCACCCTGCGCTCGTATTCGGTATTCTCTTCATCGGTTACATCCTTCACGGGTATTCGCTCGAAGATAACTTTCCTCAATTCCCGATTACCACCTTGTATGGGTGGGAAATCCTCCGTGAAACAATAACGAAACAAGGCTGAATTAAAGAGTGCTGTGAGATATCCCAAATGACGGCCAATAATCATGAATGCCTTGTCATTGATGAAATAACCTTCTGTATCCAGATAGAAGGATAGCTCCTTTGCCTGTATAGGATAGATTATCTTCTTCAAGGAAAAGTCCTTCAAATAAGCACAATTGCGCAAATTGTAGGGTGTGTCTCCCTTATGAGTTCTGTCTTTCAATCTATCATAAAAGGCATCAAGATGTTCCTTAACTGGCTTGTACTGATTGATGTCAATCGGATCTATCTCATCTTCTTTCAATCCATTATGACTATTTATGAGATAGTATCCTTCCCATGAAATTTGATACGGCTTAATATTACGGCCACGCAAATGAGGCACAAGAATATTTTTGCAGTGCTCGTCCGAAGAGACCATCTTTTCATATTGCTCTGATGAGACCCAGAAAGCATCGTTGCAGCCCGTAAGTATGCCATAATTGATGCTCAATGCCCATGACTCGTCGTTCAGAGCCGTTCCCTGACTACTTACAAAATTTATGATCTGTTCTTTTTCTTCATCAAGGAACACCCACGGACTTTTGCCAACGAAAGAACACTCTTTCCTGTTCTCCTCGAAGAATTTGTCAACCTCCTTCAGCTTGAATGCCTTGTTGTCCTGCACGGTGCAGGTCATCAGCCTGTTCTGGTTCTCGGCTTTCTGCAGCATCAGGATGTTGGTGCGAATGGTTACATCGCGGAACACCTGAAAGGTGAAGAAATCGATGAGCATCAAGGGATTGACCTCACTGCTCTCAAAGAACTTCTGCAGTTTCTTGCCATAGTCGGCCCTCATCCACGAGTTTGTAGTGATAAACGTTAGGTAGCCGCCCTTACGGAGCAAGCTCATGCACCATTCGTAGAAAAGAATGCTGATGTCGCCCATGCGTGTGAACGAAGCATAGCCTTTTCTTTCGTATTCGTCGGCCACACGCTTCATGGATTGCAACTGTATATAGGGTGGGTTGCCTATGATGCAGTCGAAGCCTTCAAAGCGTCCGTCGTCGGCCAGCACGTCGGGAAACATGTATCGCCACTCAAAGGCGTTGTCGTAAATGCGCTCACGCTCTTCTATCTGGGCTTTCACCTTCTCCAAGTCGGCTGCAATCTTGTTTATCTCTGCCTGAATGTTTTCGTCGTCAATCTCCTCATGATGAAAGAAACGACCCGCATAGCCCATGTAGCCACGCTCAATCAGCTTCGTTTCCAGTTTTTCCTTCCGCTTGTACAGGCGATCGCTCCTGTTGTTGGCTATATAGTACAACTCCTTCTGTATGCTCTTCAGTATTTTGTTGAGCTCCTTGCGCGTGTGTTTATCGGCTACCTTGTAGTTGGTATTCACCTCTTTATAGGTCTTGATGGAAACGCATTTTCTCTTCAGAGTGCTCGAAATGTCGGCTTCGAGTGACAGGTTGTGAAGCAAACTGTCGCCCTGTTTGATGTTGATGTCGATGTTGGGCAGCGTTACCAGTTCGTCGCCATCATAATAGGCATTCTTGAGCAACTCAATCCACAGGCGAAGCTGGCAAATGTCTACCGACTTAGGATTGATGTCGACCCCGTACAGGCAATGGCCAATAATGGCCATCTTCTCCCGGAAGAGTGCTTTCTGAATGCGGGTCAGCTCGTCTACACCTTTCTTATAAGCAAAATACTGGCTACCACGCTTCACCTCCAGTTCGTCGTCTTCGCTGACACTAATATTGTAGTTCAGCGTCAGGGGCTGGTCGTTCTCGTCTAAGAGCACACCCAGTTCTGCCTTGATGGCAACCAAACGATTCAGAGCCGACACCAGAAAATGGCCACTGCCCACTGCGGGGTCGCACACGCGCAACTCGTCCACAGCATTGCTTGCTTGTCGCAGTCTGTCGGCTGGAATATGTGCCTTGAGTTCCTGGAGTGTCTGGCATTGGCAGCCCAGCAGGGCATTCAGCTTGTCAATCACAGACCCCTCCAGTGTCTTCTTGCAAATGAAATTAGTGACCGATGCCGGTGTGAACACAGCACCGTCTTTATAGCCATTGATTTTCTCGAAAATTTTGCCCAGCACCGCTGCATTGATCAACTCACGGGTATCATCTTTTCGCGCCTCCCCGAAATTGTAGCGTGACAGGAACGCTATCAGGTAGCTGATGTTGCTCATAGGTGCCCTTTCCCTTCGTCCTGCAGAATCAACGACCACCGTGTCCCTGTAGGGCTTCATGTCAATAGATCGCAGGAAAGAAATCTTGGCATTAAGACGGCGTTCCAAATTTGTACACTCAAACAGCTTGCTGTTCAGATAGGGCACTTCGCCGAACACTTTTTTCACATCGTCGTCGCGTTTTTCCTTGGGCAGAGCCAGCACTTTGAAAAACAGGTCGTTGATGTGGTGAAAACTCTTGATCCTGTCTTCGCTGAAAAAGCGATGCTTCTCTGGCTCATCCCAGGAGTTGAAGCTAATCACCTGCGACTCTACCAATTTGATAAATAGCAGGCGGTTCACCCAGGTGAGGACCAATTCCAAGGCTGCATCGTATCGCTGCAATTCTGAAAGCTCGTCGATTGCCCCCAAACACGACATGGTGCCCTCTAAGAGCGAACCAGCCTCTCGACCTTCGGCTATGCGCTGAATAACAACGTTGCCTTTATCGGTCTTTTCCTCGAGTCCGATGATGTAGAGCAACTCTTTGTAGAACGCATCGTTCATGTCGTTGGTGTCGCGACGGCGCTTGCCCAACAGGAAATAGGGAGAAAGCAGCTTGCAAATGGCAGACAGTTTCTGGTCGCTCATCTTGTCCCATCCCTTCAGCGAGAAATAAACGCACGAAAGTTCCTCTGTCAATTGCTCCCGGGCTATTTCCTGAGCCACGTAGTCATAGAAATCCTTCGTTCGCTCACGACACAGCTTGGGCTCGCTGGGATTCACTTTCTCATACTCCTGCTTGAATTTTTTGTTGCTGGTGAAAAGACGACGAAACAGAGACTCCTCAAATATGAACCAGTCGTAGCCATTGCTGGCTATCAGATAGCGTATGGCGTTGTTGTGGTCTTTGCCAAAAAGCTCGGAAAGATAATACAATATGAGTTCGTGAAGGGCCTTGCAGTTCATGTTCTCTTTCGAGATCATGTCTTTTTTCTCCGAAGGACGCTTCATTTCTATTAGTACAACAGGCGACGACGAGGTGGTGTCGTCTTCAAAGATGTTCAAGTCTGTCTTCACATCTCTTCTTTGCCCTATTTTGTTCTTACCTTTATAAAAGGTGTCATTGAGCAAACCTTTGACACTGTCGGAGTAATTCGATTCAGGGTCGTCGTTGGGCTTTGAAGGCAAATGATTATGAAGAGCTTCCTTGAACTTTGCCAGTAGTTCTTTCTCCACGGGTATTTCGCGAAGTTTTCTCTCTTTGAGATAGTCGGACGGAGAATAAATCTTTGCCATTCTGTACACGCTTTTTCGTCAATTTGCAGACAAAGTTATGAAAAATAATCAGAGATTCGCTTCTTTTTACTCAGAAACTGCACATCTTTAATAAATATTTAGCCTTAACGACAATAGCCTGTGCTACTCTGCCAGCCAGTCTTCCTGGGCATTCCAACCGTTGAGAAACGAGGCGGCATCCATTCGCTTCTTGCCGGCCAACTGCAGTTCGTCTATCTGCAAAAGGTAGTCGGCACAGCTGATGCAGAGCTGCTTTTTGAGAGCCACCACCTGCCCCACCCTGCCCGTTGCGGGAGTGGTGGTCTTGGTGGTCTTGAATATCTTGAGTACCGTTTCCTTACCACCGGGCTGGCGCAGAGTGGTCCACGCACCGGGATAAGGGCTAAGACCGCGCACGAAGTCGTAGACTTGCTTGGCCGTGAGGCTCCAGTCAACGCGACAGGTTTCCTTGAAAATCTTGGGGGCTGACTTCAGTTCGGCATCGGCGGCAAGTGTGTGCTGGGAAATGCTTTCGGGGTGGCCGTCGGCCTGCAGAATCTTTTGAAGTGTTTCCAGACAGATGCGCGCTCCCAGGTGCATCAGTCCATCGTAGACAAACTCGGCATCTGCCGTGTCGGGCACATCGAAGGGCAGCTGCATGATGATGCGGCCCGTGTCTATGTCGTGGTCGAGAAAGAAAGTGGTGACGCCCGTCTGCGTCTCACCATTGATGACGGCCCAGTTAATGGGGGCTGCACCGCGATACTGGGGCAACAGGGCTGCATGGACATTGAACGTGCCATACTGGGGCATGGCCCATACCACCTCGGGCAGCATGCGGAAGGCCACCACCACTTGCAGGTTGGCCTGATAGCCGCGCAACTGCTGAAGAAAGTCGGGGTCTTTCATCTTCTCGGGCTGCAGCACAGGCAGCCCTTTCTCCTGAGCATACTGCTTCACAGCCGATGGCTGGAGCACTGAGCCGTGACGGCCCACAGGCTTGTCGGGCTGGGTGACCACTGCCACCACATTGTAGTCGTTGTCTACCAGGGCCCGCAACGTTTCAACAGCAAACTCGGGTGTTCCCATGAACACTATTCTTAAATCGCTTTTCTGCATAAAAATCGTTTTTTTGTGGAAATCTATTCCTTCTGAAGATTCTGTATTTCTCTCTAAATGTATCAGGGGGGCTCAGTCTTCGCTCATGTCGGCCACCATCTTGCGGTACTGCATGTAGAGGCGCTGGCGTGAGATATAGCCCAAGAGACGGCCTTCAGCCGTGAGCACGGGCAACCACTGGGCATGGGTGCGGTCGAAAGTGCGCATCACGTCGGTCATGGTGGCCTGCTCGCTGAGCGTGGCTGCAGGCTCTTGCATGAGCTGCGAGGCTGTGAAGTGGTGATAGAGCTCGATGCGGAACACCACGTGACGAATCTTCGTGATGTCGATTTCGCCCAGCAGGGTGCCGGCCGCATCGACCACGGGCAGCATGGACGAGCGCGAAGTGCTGATTTTGTGGACGATGCGCCCCAGTTCCATATCGGGTGCAACCGACTGCACGTCGCGTTCAATGACCGAATCGAGCTGCATGAGGGTGAGCACGGCGTGGTCGGTGTGGTGGGTAATGAGCTTACCTTCCTTGGCCAGTCGCGAACTGTAGATGCTGTGGGGCTCAAAGATGCTGATGGTGAGATAGCTGCTCACCGACACAATCATGAGCGGCAGGAACAGACTGTAGCCGCCCGTGAGCTCGGCTATGAGGAAGATGCCTGTGAGCGGAGCATGCATAACGCCCGACATGACACCGGCCATGCCCATGAGGGCGAAGTTTTTTTCGGGCACGTAGACGCCCAGCTCGTGTAGGTTCCACATGCGCGAGAAGAAAAAGCCGGCAAAGCAGCCAATGAAGAGCGAGGGGGCAAACGTGCCGCCGCAACCGCCACCACCATTGGTGGCACTGGTGGCAAAGACCTTGGTGAGCAGCACCAGGGCTATGTAGGTCATGAGCACATTGGGATGACCAGAGAAGAGCGAGTTGTTGAGAATCTGGTTCCAGTCGGCCTCGGTCTTTCCGTTGAGCAGCAGGTTGATGCTGCTATAACCTTCGCCAAACAGGGCCGGGAAGAGAAAGATGAGCAGGCTGAGCGTGGTTCCGCCCAGAAGCAACTTCAGGTGGGGATAGTTCTGAATACGGGCAAAGATGCCCTCGGCAAAGCCCATGGCACGCACGAAATAGAGGCTGACCAGACCGCAGAACACGCCCAGCAAGATGCAGGCAGGAATGCGCTCAACAGTCCAGTCGTTGTCTAAGTGGAAGGTGAACAGGGCCGCATCGCCACTGAAGATGTAGGTGAAACAGGTGGCGGTGACACAGCTCACGAGGATGGGCAGCAGCGAGGTCATGGTCATGTCGATCATCAAGACCTCGAGCGTAAACACCAGTCCGGCTATGGGGGCCTTGAAAATGCCTGCAATGGCACCCGCCGCACCACAGCCCACAAGGAGCATGAGCGTGCGACTGTCCATGCGGAACAGCTTGCCCAGATTGGAACCTATGGCTGAACCTGTGAGCACAATGGGGGCCTCGGCTCCCACCGAACCACCAAAGCCAATGGTGATGGCCGACGCTATGACACTGCTCCAGGTGTTGTGAGGTCGCAGGCGCGACTTGTTCGAAGAGATGGCGTAGAGTATGCGCGTGATTCCGTGGGAGATGTTGTCTTTCACCACATAGCGCACGAAGAGCGAAGTGAGATAGATGCCCACCACGGGGTAAACCAGATAGAGCCAGTTGTAGCTGTCGGTCTGAAACTGGCTGGTGAGCAAATGTTCTATCTGATGAATAATCCAGTGCAGCACAAAGGCTGCCACTGCTGCGAAAAAGCCCACGAAAAAGGCAAGGATGAGCACAAACATCTTCTCGCTGATGTGCTCCTTGCGCCACTGGTTCAGTTGTACGAACCATGAGGTGCCTGCCGTATCGACTGTCTTGTCCATGTGCTTGCTATGATTTTTTTCTTTTTCTGTTTTTCACGTCACGAGGGAATGATACCCAGATGGCGGAGCGCCCGGAGCACGCCATCTTCATCGACGCTGGTGGTGACATGGCGGGCCTGCTGCTTCACAGGGTCGAGGGCATTGCCCATGGCCACTCCTATGCCTGCCTGACAAATCATGGTCAAGTCGTTGCCACCGTCGCCAAAAGCCACTGTGTGCTGGGGGCTGAAGCCCTCATGGCGGGCCATGAGCAGCAGGGCATGGCCCTTATCGGCGCCACGCGCCGTGATGTCGGTGAACTCGGGGTGCCATCGCCCCGACACACAGTTGGGAATGCGGGCCATGAGCTGTGCTTCGTGTTCACGGGTGAAGAAGGGCGAGAACTGCAAGATGCGCTCCTGCAGCGCAGGCTGCCAGGGGGCATGGGGATCGAGGTTTTCTACAGCCAAGTCATGACGAAAGATGCGCTCCACATCGTCGTGCGGATTATATACCACAAAATGGTGCTCGCTGGCAACGATGCACGAATAGTCGCAGGCCGCAGCATCGGCCAGCACCGTTTGCACATCGGCCTGGTCAATGGCGTTGCAGCACACCACGTCGCTCCCCACAAAGCAATAGGCTCCGTTGGTGGTGATGTAGCCGTCGATGAGGTGCTCTATGGCCCCCAGGTTGGTGATGATGCTCACGGGACGTCCCGTAGCAATATAGACACGATGGCCGCAGGCTTTGGCTTGCGTCAGGGCAAACACCGTTGAGGGGGGAATCTGGTGAGTGGCAAAGCTCACGAGCGTTCCGTCGATGTCGAAAAAAAGTGCATGCGGTTCGGCCACTGTGCTCATGATCAATCGTTACTTTCGGATAATTTCAACCTGTCCGTTGGGGCGCAGGCGAATGATGCTCGAAGGCTGGTGGGGCTTGTGCTCCTGGCGGCGCGAGAAGCACACATAGTCTACGGCCTCGAGAATGGCAGGGCTGATGTCGCGATAGTTCTGGGCTGCAGGCTCGCCGCTGATATTGGCCGACGTAGAGACAATGGCCTTCTGAAAACGATAGCACAGTTCGTGGGAGAAAGGTTCCTGTGTGATGCGAATGCCTATGCTGCCGTCTTCGGCAATGAGGTTGGGGGCAAGGTTCACAGCCCCGTCAAGAACGAGCGTCGTGGGCTTCTCAGGCTGGCAATCGATGAGCTGCCAAGCCACGTCGGGCACATTGCGCACATAGCGCTGCAGACGCGCATCGCTGTCGACCAGGCAGATGAGCGCCTTCGAGTCGTCGCGCTGTTTTATTTCGTACACCCGCTTCACGGCCTCGGCATTGGTAGCATCGCAACCTATGCCCCACACCGTGTCGGTGGGATAAAGGATCACCCCACCCCGCCGCATCGTTTCCACGGCGTTTTTGATGTCTTGCTCTTGTGTCATTTTCTTTCTTTTTTCTCTTTCTTTACTTCTTCTTGTGTTGAACGGGTTCTTCCTGTCTGGAAAAAAATCAGAACTCGCTGGTGAAGTGGAACTGAATGTGTTCAAAGTCTTGCTGAGCCATTGACAGCACATAGCCCGAGTCGGCCAGGAACACGTCGCGGCCTTCACGGTCTTTGGCCATGTACTGATACTTGCGTTTCTTGAAGGCTTCGAGTTCCTGTTCGCTATCGCTACTTATCCAACATGCCTTGTACAGATGAACGGGCTCCCAGCGGCACTTGGCGTTGTACTCGTTTTCCAGACGATACTGAATGACTTCGAACTGCAGTTGGCCCACAGTGCCAATGATTTTGCGGTTGTTGAATTGATTGACAAACAACTGGGCCACACCCTCGTCCATGAGCTGGTCGATGCCTTTCTGCAATTGCTTGGACTTCATGGGGTCGTCGTTCTCGATATATTTGAACAGTTCGGGGCTGAAACTGGGCAGACCACGGAAGTGCAGGGGCTCGCCTTCGGTGAGCGTGTCGCCTATTTTGAAGATGCCGCCCGTGTCGGGCAGACCCACAATGTCTCCCGGCCACGCCTCGTCGATGGTGCTCTTGCGCTGGGCCATGAACTGTGTGGGCGAGGTGAAGCGCAGCGTCTTGCCCTGACGCACATGCAAATAGGGCACGTTGCGCTGGAACTTGCCGGAGCACACTTTGCAGAAGGCTATGCACGAACGGTGGTTGGGGTCGATGTTGGCCGTAATCTTGAAGATGAACCCTGTGAACTTGGCCTCCTCGGGCTGCACCATGCGTTCCTCGGCCTTGGTGGCACGAGGAGACGGGGCTATCTCTACGAAGCAATTCAACAGTTCTTGCACGCCAAAATTGTTAAGTGCCGAGCCAAAGAAGACGGGGGCTACCTCAGCCTGACGGTAGGCTTCGACGTCGAACTCAGGATAAACACCATCTACCAACTCCAGGTCTTCGCGCAACTTCTGGGCGTCGGCTTCGCCGATGCGCTGTTCCAGTTCAGCAGAATCGAGTTGAACGCTGACTTTCTCGGTGACACGTTGCTTGTCGGGGGTGAACAGGTCAAGGTTCTGCTCATAAATATTGTAGACGCCCTTGAACTTGGCACCCTGATTGATGGGCCAGCTCAGGGGGCGCACCTTGATTTCGAGTTCCTGCTCCAGCTCATCTAAAAGATCAAAGGGGTCGCGACCCTCACGATCCATTTTATTAATAAAAATAATCACGGGGGTGTTGCGCATGCGACACACGGTCATGAGCTTGCGCGTCTGCGTCTCTACACCCTTGGCACTGTCAACCACAATGATGGCCGAATCTACAGCCGTAAGCGTGCGAAAGGTGTCTTCGGCAAAGTCCTGGTGGCCTGGTGTGTCGAGTATGTTCACCTTATATTCTATATCTTTTCCTTCGGGACAATAGTCGAACTCCATGACCGATGTTGACACAGAGATGCCACGTTGCTTCTCTATTTCCATCCAGTCGCTGGTGGCCGTCTTCTTGATTTTATTACTCTTCACTGCACCGGCCACCTGTATCTGTCCGCCAAAAAGCAGGAACTTTTCTGTCAAGGTGGTCTTACCGGCGTCGGGGTGCGATATAATCGCAAACGTTCTTCTGCGTTCTATTTCCTGATTCATAATTCACTTTTTGAAGTTGCAAAATTACAAAGAATAGCCGAGATAACAAAGCGAAAACAGAAGTTTTACGCTTTTCGACCCGAAAAACATGATCACAAGATTGTCAGTCAACTTTCTATTTTTTCGCTCAAATTCTTGGCGTGTAGAAAATATTTCATTACTTTTGCACGCATAAAACGAAACATCAATCACAAAAAATGAAAAGAAACACATTTTTTTTATTTCTCTGCATGCTCTGCTGCTGCACTTTTGTCAGCGCACAACAAGAACAGCAAAAAAGCAGTTTACACCAACGGGCTGACGCCGTAAATCCCAACGAAGACATTGCCAAGGCACGCTCTTTGTATATACATGCCTTCAACGACTATGCCAACAGGAATATTGTGCCACTGGGAGTGGAATGCGCCATGAAGGCCACAGCACTTTACTATAAGGAAAACTACTATCCGGAAGCTTTCGACCTGATTAAACGCGCCGAGACTGTAATCGACGCATGGCAAGGCAAGAGCGAAAGCGAAAAAGCGGCACTGAGATACCTCACCACCAAGGAACGCATGCAAATGTATATAAAGATGAGGCGAGCCGACAACGCCAACGAACAACTGAGAGCCATGGAGAGCTTGGCCAACCAGTCGGTAGACGAAGGTGTGAAAAACGATCTGCTCTACAGCAAAGCCATCTACTACTACACTTTTGGTCTGAACGCACAAGGCAACGCCGTGTTTAAGGAAATGACCACGAAACTCACGGCCCAAAAGGAATACGACAAGGTGGACGAGGTGTTCCAGACGCTCATTGCAAACGGTCGCAAGTCGGGCAGCACCAACATGGTGGCACAATCGTACAGCAGCTACATTGCGTGGAAAGACTCTGTCACCGCCTTGAAATATGCCGACGAAATCAACGGTCTGAAGCAGCAGATTGCCGACAACGAAGCCACGATCGACGAGAAAGACTCTGCACTCACCACACGGCAAGCCATTATTGTGGGCCTGTGTGTGTTGGCTGCAGCACTGGCTGCCGCACTGGTCATTGGAGCACTGATACTGATGCGCTACATACTGCTCACTCGCAAACAGAAGAAAAACATAAAACTGCTGAACGACAGCAACGCTCTGAAGGCCAAGTTCATCAGCAACATATCGGCTCAGCTGGAACCCACACTGAAGAAGATTGACAGTAAAATACCTGAGGTGAAGGCGCTGCTCGACTTCTCGAACCACATACAAACGCTGTCGGAACTGGAGAATTCAATTGATACACCTCCTGTGGAAATGGAAGATACGCTCATTCCACCCTTCTGCAACCAGCTGGCAGACGAAATCAGAGAAAAACTGAAACCCAATGTAACGCTGACAGTAAACGCTCCAAACTCGCAGGTAAAGATAAACAAGGAGTATGTGTCGTGGAGTTCAAGAAGCGCGGCCCTCACTCATTCCAATTCCTTGTGTCTAACACTGGTGAGGGGCTTTCCGAAGAAGATCGCGAAAACATTTTTAAACCTTTCCGTGAAGTAAGAGACCTGACTAAAGGCGACGGTCTGGGCTTGCCCATTTGCAAACAGATGGCACTGAAGATGAAAGGCGATTTGGACATTGACTCCAAGTTCACCAAAGGCACACGCTTCACGCTCGATTTGCATGCTTGATGCAAATCGACTCTATGCCTGACTCAGCAGGGCAATGCACTCGCGAAGCGAGTCTTCCCAATAAGGCACCTCGATACCCAAGGTCTGCTTGATTTTGGTCTTGTCGAGCACGCTGTAGTGTGGGCGCGAAGCAGGCGTGGGATATTCGGCAGTGTGCAAAGGGCGCACGTGGCAGGTGCTGATGCCTGCTATGCGATGAATGGCCTTGGTGAAGTCGTACCACGAAATGACACCCTCATTGCTGAAATGATAAATGCCCGGCACAATGCCATGGCCAATAGCCGCAAAGATGGCCACAGCCAGATCGCGAGCGTAGGTGGGAGTGCCTATCTGGTCGAAAATAACGCCAAGTTGCTCTTTCTCCCTGCCCAAACGCATCATGGTCTTCACAAAGTTATTGCCAAAACTGCTGTAGAGCCATGCCGTGCGAATGATCATGGAGTTGGGACAAAGCTTCTGCACATTCAGCTCACCCACTAGTTTGGTCTTGCCATAGACGCTGTTGGGGCATGTGTCGTCAGTTTCAACATAGGGAGTGTGGTTAGTGCCGTCGAACACATAGTCGGTTGAAATCTGAATCATCCAACCACCACGCTGAGCTATGGCGTGAGCCAAAAAGGCTGGAGCCTCAGCATTCAGCCGTTGGCACAGTTCTTCATTCTCTTCAGCCTTGTCTACAGCAGTATAGGCGGCACAATTCACAATGCCGTCAATCTCATGTGCTTCCACAAAATCCTCAACTGCCTGCTGGTCGGTAATGTCAAGCTCCTGCACATCGGTATTCAGATAAGTGTGCTCGGGATGCTGTCTTTCCAAAAGCTGCATTTCATTGCCCAGCTGACCATTGCAGCCTGTTATCAGTATGTTCATATATTTGTCTTTGTTTATCTAAAATATACTTTCTTCCTTGTCCTTCTTGTAATAGTCGCTGAGCATTCCAATGAAGGTGGAAATCTCCTTCACCGCATGCTGGGTGTTGGGCGTAATCTCCTTCTTTTGCAAACGCAGCATCATCACGCCATAAAGCGAATTGAAACAGGTTTCAATCTCGTTCTCCTCTTTGTTGGCTCCACGGTTGCGCAATTCCACGATGAAAGGCAGCACCTTGTAGTAGGCCGTGTTGTAGAAAGGAAACTTAGGACTGCTGAGCAACTGCTGGTGCAACTCTATCAAGGTCTGCATTGTCACCTTGTTTATTTGCAAATGCCCCTGCTCGCGGCACCCCTCTTCGTTCATCATTCTGATGAGGTTGCCAAACCAGTCCACCTCGTCTTCCTTCTGTTCGTCGCTATAGTCGAATCGCTCCACATACTCACGCTTGATGCGCGAAAGCGAGCATCCAAAGGCGCGAATGGTGTCTTCCACCTGCCACATGTAGAGCAAGTATTCGGCAATGTTTTTCTTTCTGAGTTCTTGTGCTATAAACACTTTTTCTGTTTTTATAATTTAAGGAATATCAATTTCACTGTTCTCACCACCTCAGCAGGTTAATGAGTTACATCACTGTTCTCACCACCTCAGCAGGTTGGTGGTAGTTCCCAGCAACATAATGATGCTGCCAATGATCACAGCCACGCCAATGACCTGGTTGATGATACGAATGCCATTTTCGTCGAACTTCAGTCTGATCTTGTCGACCAGCCACGTAAGCCCCCACCACCACAGCAGCGCCCCACCCACTATGCTCAAGAACCCCACAAGCATCTCGAAGGGATGGTCGGGCAGCACAAATGCAAACTGGGCATAGAGTGCCATGAAGAGAAAAACGATGAGGGGATTGGAGAGAGTGACCACAAAGGCCGTCAGCATATTATAGGTGAGCGTACCTTTCTCTTGACTGCTTTGGTGCATCTTTCGGGTGGGGTCGGTGCGATAGGTGTACCAGCCGAAGCCCAGCAGCATGAGCGAACCCACGATTTGCAGATAGAAACGATTCTGGGCATTGCTCACGAAGTCCATGACAAAGGCCATGCCAAACCCCGTGATACCTGCATAGATAATGTCGCTGACAGCAGCACCGATGCCCGTCACAAAGCCATACCAGCGGCCTTTCTTCAGCGTGCGTTGCACACACAGCACTCCTACGGGTCCCATCGGAGCCGATGCTATCATCCCAATGAGCATGCCCTTGAAGATGAAATCGAGTATATTGATAGGTACATGAAATGGCATATCCAGTTGCAAAGTTACAAAAAAAATACAGCCTTGGGCACTTACACACCACTTTTTAATAAAAATTTATATATCTGCCCACACTGCCTCTGCCCTGTTTGCGGCAATCATCAGTGCTTGAAGCGCAGCTCGCGCAGCCCGTGCTGGCCCATGAAGCGGCTCTTGTCCACATAGCCCGTAACGCCCACAATGCGGCCCTTGCCCGTGTATTGCCACAAACAGATGTCGCGCTCGTCGGCCAGCACAGGCTCTTCGTCGGTGTACATGGCAATCATCAACAGGTAGTCGTCGAGCACGCCTTGCAAGTATTTGTTGTAGAAGTTGCGTCCTGTATAGACCAGCGGCTTTTGGTGATAGGTCTGCTCCATCATGTGAAGAAACTGCAGCAACGAGTCGCAGAACTCATTGACAGGCAGTCCGGCCGTGGTCTCCACGTCGAGCATGGGAATCAGGTCTTGCTCGCCAGGCAGGCACTGCGTCTTGAAGTTTTCCAACTGCAACTGCAAACAGGTGCGCGGACGGAAGAAATGGTACGAACCCACCTTCAGTCCGTAGCGATGGGCCAAATCTATGTTACGCTCATAACGGGCATCAATGCGGTCGCCGCCCTCGGTGGCTTTCAGATAGACGTAGGCCATGTGCGTGTTTTCGCCCACTGTTTCCCAGAACACTTCGCCTTGATAGTGGCTCAAATCTATGCCGTGAACATGCGTGCAGGTGTCTTCACACTGCAAATAGGGATTCTCATGAATGGTGGGTGGAACAATACGCCTGACGGGGGCTTTCCTTTTGGTTTTCACCACTTTATGTGTTCTTGCCTTGCTCCTTGCACGCACTTTTCGGCGTTGGGCATCAGCATTTGTTATCGAGAAAAAAGCTATTATCAATGTCAATATAATGGTAAGTCGTCTCATTGTCGTCTTGAAATTTTCGTGCAAAGATAACAAATAATGCTGACATTGCCCCATGTTTTCAGAAGATTAACTCAAAAATGTTTGTTGTTTACATAAAAATATCTAACTTTGCAGCTAATGAAATATGTGGAATCATACCAAACAATGAAACAATTACTCCTGCTTTTTTGTAGCATAGCCATGCTGCTGGGGTGCAGCAGCGACGAAGAAGAAGAACGCGAAGGACTATTTCAGCGCACGGTGCTGATCTATATTTCGGGCGAGAACAACCTGTCTTCTTTCCTTCGAGACGAAATCGCACAAATGAAGACTGGTTCGAAAGGCATTGGCAACAATGCACTTGTTATATATGTTGACGACAATAACGCCCAACAACTGCCTTACGTGGCACGGCTGAAAGAAGGAAAGACCGTAGACTCTGTGGCCCTGTTTCATGAAGACGTGCTCTCTTCCGATCCTAAAAACATGGCCCAGGTGCTGCAATATGTGTCGACCCACTACCCTGCCAATGACTACGGTCTGGTGCTGTGGGGCCATGCTACGGGCTGGTTCATGGAAGACTCTGTGGTCTACGCCGCCTCACGCCGCCAAGCCTACGGCATTGACGATGGCAAGAACAATCCCAACAACACCAACTACAGACGCTGGATGAACATGTATTCGCTGGCAAAAACACTCGAAGCATGGCAGCAGCCACTGCACTTCATCTTTGCAGACTGCTGTCACTTTCAGTGCATTGAGAGTGCCTATGAGCTGCGAAACGTCACCAACTACCTGATTGGTTCGCCTGCCGAGATTCCTGGCGATGGTGCGCCCTACCACACACTGACAAAACATCTGTTTGACACGACAGACGAGTTCTACAAAAGCATTGCCGATACTTATTTCTCACAGACCATCAACGGCTATCACGTGCCGTTGTCGGTCATTTCAACCAAGCACCTAGAACAACTGGCATGGGCCACAGGCAAAGCGCTGAGCTCATTGGGATGGACGGGCGACGGCTGTCCTGACCTGCGCGGTCTGATTCACTACAACGGAAAGGAAAAGAACGAGGTGATGTACGACATGAACGCCATCATGCAGGAATATCTTCCTGAAGTTTCTGAAGAAGCCTACAAGGAGTGGCGCATGGCTTTCGACAGTGTGGTGGTGTATAAGAAATACGCCTCGCGGTGGATGACCAACCAACTGATAGACTTCAACAGTTTTCAGATGAGTGAGGAAGCTTATGGCGGAGTGAGCATGTTTGTTCCTCAACGAAGAACAACACCGTCGAACTACGCCAAATATAATAATATGATAGAAAAAACGTCGTGGTACTGGGCAGCAAGGCTCAATGAGCTAGGGTGGTGACCACCCTTGTGAAGCAGAAAGACTATTGAGCTGGAGTGGTAACGACAACCTTGATTTTAGAAATGCGATGGCCGTCGAGCTCAACAATCTCGAACTTGAAGTTGCCATAGACCAGCTGTTCGTGCTGCTTCGGAAAATCGCCCTTCAGTTCCAGCATCAATCCTGCCAGCGTGTCGGCCTCGCCTTCCACTTCCTCAAACACATCATCGTCAACCTGCACGATTCTGTAGAAGTCGCTCAACAGTGTTTTCCCTTCAAACACGTATGTATTGGCATTCAGTCTGACGTAAGACTTCTCTTCATCGTCGTATTCGTCGTTGATTTCGCCCACAATTTCTTCCAGAATATCCTCCAGCGTCACCAGGCCACTGGTGCCGCCAAACTCGTCGACCACAATGGCAATGTGCACTTTGTTCTCCTGGAAGTCGCGCAGCAGGTCATCGATTTTCTTTGTTTCAGGCACAAAATAAGGCGGACGTATGAGCGACTGCCAACGAAACGTGGCAGGCTTGCCCAAATGGGGCAACAGGTCCTTGATGTAAAGAATGCCGCGCACATTGTCGATAGAGTCTTGATAGACAGGAATGCGCGAATAGTTATTCTCGACAATGCTCTTCAGCACATCGGGGAAAGGCGAACGAAAATCGAGTGCCACCACATCCTGCCGACTGGTCATGACCTCCTTGGCCGTTTCGTCGCCAAAGCGAACAATGCCTTCCAGCATGTTCTTCTCTTCCTTCAGTTCCTCTTCATCGGTCAGTTCCAGGGCTTGTTCCAGATCGTCAACACTGAGCACACGGTTTTCCTTCTGCACCACTTTCTCTGCCAATACGCCCGTACTGATGAGGATGTTGGCCAGCGGACGGAACAAACGTCCCAGCCAGTCGATGCTTCCTGCAAACGTGCGGCAAACGGCAAGGGAATGCTGAGCGCAGTAGACCTTGGGCATGATTTCGCCAAAGAGCAGCAACAAGAAAGTGAGCAGGATGGTTATGACGGCAAACTCCAACCAATAGGCATGACCAAAGTCTACTACATGGCTGAAGAAATAGTTGCACAGCATGATGATGGTCACATTGACCAGATTGTTGGTAATGAGAATGGTGGCCAGTGTCCTTTCCGAATCGGCCCGCAACCGGCTGATCTTGGCATCGGTGCTGTTTTTCTCCTCATCAAGTTCGTTCAGGTCGTTGGGGGTGAGCGAGAAAAAAGCAATCTCAGAACCAGATGCAAAGCCCGACACAAAAAGCAACAAGAAAGCTAAAAGCCCTGCCAGAATGGCTCCCAGAGAAGGTGAGAGAAACTGTACCTCACTGAATATTTGTTGGAAATAGTCCATCACAATTGATTAGAAAGGTAAGACCTCCGATTGCTTAAAACGGTAAAGCCTCCGAGGTGTCAGCCCCCGTTGCATTGCCTGCTTGCGTGGCTGTTGTGGCCGACGGAGCAGCTGTTGTGGCCGACGGAACGGCTGTTGTAGCAGCCTGACGCGGTGTAAGCATCTCCATGTTGTCGGCCCAAATCTCGGTGTAATGCTGTCGGCGCCCCTGCTTATCATCGTAAGTGGCATAATGAATGCGCCCTTCAATATACAGTTTGTCGCCCTTGTGAACATAGCGTTCGGCTATCTCGGCCAACTTTCGCCACATCAGCACAGTGTGCCACTCCGTTCGGTCGGGCACCTGGGTGCCATTCTGCAATGTGTAGCCACGCTCTGTTGTGGCCAACACCAAGCGTGCCACAGCCTGCCCTTGGTCAACATAGCGCACCTCAGGCTCCTTGCCCACATTGCCAATCAACATTACCTTATTCATATATCAGCATGCTCCTCCTCAGCACTGGTCTCATTTAGCCATGTCCTTGGCCATACCCAAATAGCGGAACTTGAAGTTCTT
This sequence comes from uncultured Prevotellaceae bacterium, assembly GCA_902770845.1. Lineage (GTDB taxonomy): Bacteria > Bacteroidota > Bacteroidia > Bacteroidales > Bacteroidaceae > Prevotella. The sequence goes on along the minus strand of CACXUV010000026.1, from coordinate 856 downwards.
GCCCTTGGCCGACGGGAACTGACTGCGGTCATCGACTCGCTGGCGCAGATGGTCCACAATGCGGTTGTAGCAGTCCAGGCCCGACATGGCCTTGACCTGAGCCACGAAATGAGTATCGCGATACTGGAACTTGCCAGTGCCCGGCACCAGCTGCACGCGCTTGAAGTCCATGGTGCCCTCATACCAGCCGACACGTTCCTCATTCAGACGCATGACCACCGGTGAAGCAGCCTTTCCCCTCTCGCCGCCATCATTCTGACGCAAAGCCCGCTTCTCCTTGAAATCCATCATGTTCGAAGCATCGGTCTTGATAATAATAAAATAGACACGGGGACGTATTTTGTAACGCTTGGGATAGAACACATCGCTATTGGCATATTCACGAATATCGGCCTCGAGCATTGGATTCATTGAAATTTCATCAATACTTTTCAGAAAATCTATTGCTTCTTCTGCAGTAGTGACAAGCGTTTCTTTGTCAAAATACCTGATATATAAATTCATTTGAGTATGGTTGTTTTCCTAAAATAAAAAAAGAGCGGAAAACGGGACTCGGACCCGCGACCCCAACCTTGGCAAGGTTGTGCTCTACCAACTGAGCTATTTCCGCAAAACCAAATAGAAAAAAGTGAAGAGGAGGAGACTCGAACTCCCACGTCGCAATTGACACTACCCCCTCAAAGTAGCGCGTCTACCAATTCCGCCACCTCTCCAAAACGAGGATTTGGGAAAAATCCTCTGCAACAACATGTTGAAAAAAGAGTGCCCAGAACAGGACTCGAACCTGCACGCCTCGCGGCACACGCACCTGAAACGTGCGCGTCTACCAATTCCGCCACCTGGGCATTTTTCGAAA
>CACXUV010000025.1 GCA_902770845.1 uncultured Prevotellaceae bacterium | reverse complement strand
AGGACGCCATATCCAAAAAGTATCGGGACTTTTCATTCTACCTGTTCAATCTCTTCAATTGACGGTCTAGTCTCATCTTACCCGACAATCTCCTAAAAAAGAAGACTGCCGCTTCTTGTACTACTTCTGTCTTATGTAAACTTTTCAAAGAACTCTTTCTTTAGTGCTGCAGAGGTGTGTTCCTCGTTAGCGGATGCAAAGGTACGACTTTTCCGCGAACCACCAAAAGTTTTACAAGAAAAATTTTAAATTTGGTTGTTTTTTTACACTTAAATTGATTCAAATCAAATACAGAAACGAAGCACACCTTTTATTATATATGCGCGCGCAAGGGAAAATCAGAATTCGAGTATCATGCTTTGTCGCGGCTTCAGCTGCACATCGGTGGTCAGGTTGACATATCGTCCCGTGAGCACATCCCTGGCCCGTTCAGCAGTAATCACCTCGGCATAGCGTTTCACGGCCATCACCGCAGGCTGTGTGGTGCCGTTGAGCACCGTGAGCACCGTGCGGCCCTTGTACTGGCGAGCCAGAACGTAGACGCCGTTATAGGGAATGAACTGCGTTTGCTTGCCGCGAATGATGCAGTCGTTGCCCTGCCGCCAGTGAAGCAGGCGCCTGAGCCACGTGAACATGGCGTTCTCGGCACGCGAGCGGCCCGTTTGCTCAAAACAGTTGTGCTCGTCGCCGGGAAATCCTCCTGGGAAGTCCTTGCGCACGTTGCCGTCGGTCACCTCCTTGGTGCCGTTCATGAGCACCTCGGTGCCATAGTAGAGCTGCGGGATGCGGTTCACGGTGAGCAGCAGTGCCAGTGCCTGTTTCAGCATGAGCGTGTCGCGCCCGTTGCCCAGGAAGCGGTCGGTGTCGTGGTTCTCGATGAAGGCCATGACGCTGCTGGGGTTGGGATACAGGTAGTCGTAGACAAACGAGTTGTAGAGCCGGTTCAGTCCGTTCCACCACGCGTCGGTCTCTTCGTTCTTGGCCTGGTTCAGCTTGTCGAAGAACGAGAAGTCCATGACCGTCTTCAGGTGCGAGTTGAGCGTTGACAGTTTCGAGTCGGCCTGCCATGCAGCCGTGTAGGCAGGCTCAGTGACCCATGTCTCGCCCACGGTGTTGAAGTTGGGGTATTCCTCGTTGAGTTCCTTCATCCATTGCGCCATCGGTTCGGCAAAGGCGTAGGGGTAAGTGTCCATGCGGATGCCGTCGATGCCCACCGTCTCGATCCACCACTTCGAGTTCTGGATGAGGTAGCGCATCAGGTGCGGGTTGTTCTGGTTCAGGTCGGGCATCGAAGGCACGAACCATCCCTCCTGCGTTTCCTTCAGATCAATTTTCGACGCATACGGATCGACCACCGGCGTGAGCTTATAGCTGGTCTGCAAGTATTGGCTCTGCTCGTTCCCCTGTCCGTAGCCCGTCATGGGGTCGCGTCCACTTTGCTGCTCGGCGAGCCACTCAGGCACGTTCAGCCAGTCTTTCGAAGGCATGTCGAGCGTCCAGGGGTGTTCAAATCCGCTGTGGTTGAAGATCATGTCCATCACCACCTTGAGTCCCTTCTGATGAGCCTCGTCGCAAAGTCGGCGGTAGTCGGCGTTGGAGCCGAAGCGCGGGTCCACGCGATAGTAATTGGTGGTGGCATAGCCGTGATACGTTGAGTAACCATTGTCGGTGTCGGGCGAATCGTTCTCCAGCACGGGAGTGAGCCAGAGTGCCGTGACGCCCAGGTCCTTGAAGTAGTCCAGGTGCTCCCTAATGCCGTTCAGGTCGCCGCCATGGCGCAGTGAGGGCTGCGTGCGGTCTTCGCGATAGGGACGCATGCCCTTCAGCTGTGTGTTGTGGCCAGCGCCCTGTGCAAAGCGGTCGGGCATGAGCATGTAGAGCACGTCGGCATTGGTAAAGCCCATGCGCTTGTCGCCGCTCATCTCGCGAGCCTTCAGCAGGTAGTTCACCTTCTGCTTGTCGAGCCTCAGCGTCATGTTGCCGGGCTGCGCCTGCTGCAGGTTCATGTAGACGAGCAGGTAGTTGGGCGAATCGAGGCGCACCACGCTGTCGATGCTGACGCCAGGGTAGTCGGTGGTGACGCTCTGCACGCTGGCAATGTTCTTGCCATAAAGCATCAGTTGCACCTGGGGGTTCTTCATTCCCACGAACCAGTCAGTGGGCTCAATGCGATCGATGGAAAATTTTGCAGCATTCATTGTCATTGCGCTCAATAATAGCAAACACAAAACATAGGAAATTTTGTTCATCATTGCGGTTTTTAGTTTTTATTGTCAGCGCAAAGGTAATCAAAAATCTGCACACGGGCACCATGCCAGCCCAACATTTTCATCACAACCTGCAAAAACGATTGCACAGTCAGTAGTAGATGGACACAATTATCTTATTCAAGTTTCGCTGGGTGTCTTAAAAACAACGAATTTTACGCGCTCGGCTCTGCCGCTTTGCTTGCAAAGAATTTCACGAATTAAAGCTACGCGCACTGCTCAGTTGTGCAGGATGAGGGCCGACTGCGGAGCCACCCTGACCTTGCGGCCCTTCACGGTTCCCAGGTTGAGCGACGGCTGGCGGTCGGGATTCACGTCGTAGTGGTCGAAGACGCTATCGGCCACCTTGCCGTCGGCACACACCACGACATAACGGCCTTTGGGGATGGCCACCTCCTGCTGCAGACGCGAGGCGTTGAGCACCACGATGATGTCCTGCCAGCGGTCGCCACCGGCATGGTCCTTCAGGCGGAAGGCCACCACCTCGGCGGTCTTCGTGGGCAGGAACTCCAGATGGCGGCGCACCTTTTCGGCACTGCCCAGGCGGAAGGCAGGATGCTGCTGGCGCAGACGGATGAGACGGCGGTAGTAGTTGTAGACCTGGGGATAGCGTTTCACGCCCGTCCAGTCGAGCTGGTTGATGCTGTCGGGCGACTTGTAAGAGTTGTGCACGCCCTGCTTGGTGCGCAGCAGTTCCTCGCCACTGAGCAGGAAGGGCACGCCCTGCGAGGTGAGGACGGCCGTCTGGGCCAGCAGGTCCAGACGTATGAGCTCTTCCGTGGTGATGCCGGGAATGCTGGCACGCAGGCGGTCGGTCAGACACATGTCGTCGTGACAGCTCACGTAGGCAATCATCTGCGTGGGCTCGGCGGCATAGGGCTCCTTGGAGTAGTTCACCTTGGAGTAGTCCACCTGCGGATGGGCAATCATGCCCACGATGCCGGCCTTGATGCTCTCCACATGGTCTTCGGCGGGCATGCCCAGCCATCCCGGCTTGGTGTCGTCGCTGAAGGGGCCGCGCAGCGCGTCGCGCAGGTCGTCGCTGAAGGCAGCAATGCCCGACATGCGGCTGACGTGGGCCTTCATGGCCAGCTGCTCCTGGGGCAGCGCGCACGCCCCGGCGCTCCAGCCTTCGCCATATATAAATATGGTGGGGTCGATGGCACTGAGCTCCCGCCGGATCTGGTTCATCGTCTCGATGTCGTGACAGCCCATGAGGTCGAAGCGGAAGCCGTCGATGTGGTATTCCTGTGCCCAGTACTTCACGCTCTCGATCATGAAGCGGCGCATCATGGGCTGCTCCGAAGCCGTCTCGTTGCCACAGCCGGAGCCGTTGGAATACTGGCCGCCGACCTTCCTGTAGAAATAGTCGGGAAAGGTCTTCTGGAAGTTGGAGTGGTCGATGTCGAAGGTGTGGTTGTAGACCACGTCGAGGATGACGGCAATGCCAGCCTGGTGCAGTCGCTGCACCATTTGCTTGAACTCGCGTATGCGCACTTCGGGCTTGGAGGGGTCAGTGGAGTAGGACCCCTCGGGCACGTTGTAGTTCACGGGGTCGTAGCCCCAGTTGTACTGCGGCTCGTCTGGCCGTGCCTCGTCCACCGAGCCATAGTCGTAGCTGGGCAGCATGTGCACGGCGTTGACGCCCAGTTCCTCCAGATACTGCGTGGCCCACAGCTCGCCCAGGGCAAGAAACTTGCCGGGATGGCGGGTCCACTGACTGGCCACGGAGAAGTCGCGGTGGTGCATCTCATAGATCACCCAGTCGGCCGGGTTCTTCGGTCCCACGCGGTGGTCGTTCTCCCAGCCGTCGGGGTTGGTGGCGGCCATGTCGATGATGGCCGCCTGCTGTCCGTTGACGCCCACGGCCTTGGCAAAGACGCCGGGCGTCTGGCCCCAGGGTGTCTTGAACACATAGTAGCGGCCCAGCAGGTCGCCCTCCACGTCGAGCTGCCAGATGCCCTTCCGGGCGTCGAAAGTCATGGGCAGCGGCTGGGTGGCGGCAGCGTTGCCGGGCTGTTCGAGCAGCAGCACCTGGGGGTTGCTCTCGGGCGGTGCAAACAGCTTGAAGGTGGTCTTACGGGGCGAGTAGGTCATCTCGTCGAAACTGAAGTCTTGCGCCGGGGCTGCAGAGGCCAGGCCCAGGGAGAATAGTGTTGTCAAAGCGATGGTCTTCATTAGGTTCTTTTTACAGCGTCGTTTCATCATGCTGCCACAAAGTTACGGCTTTTGTGCCAAACGGCTGTGCTGCCCCACCCCACATTTCCACAGGGGCCGTGCGAAAACGATTGCACGGCGTGTTGAAAAAAAGTGATCTGTACGAAGGTAGGGGCAGGCCCCGTGCCAGCCCGCATGCCCCGAAATTTTATGGAACACGAAGACACGAAGGCACGAAGGATTTTCTCGTCTGAGTCTTGACCTTCGTGTCTGACGGGCAAGCGGGCTGGCACGGGGCCTGCCCCTACAAACGCCCTGTGCCTACTTGATGGCAACCGTATAAGATGGCACATAGGTCGAAAAAAAATGACGCGAACGCGGCTGAGATTTAAAAAAAACGAAACACAAGGGGAAAGGGAGCCAAATGAGCAAGTTTTGAGCATAGTTCATAAACGATTGTTTTTCAGGCGTTTAACAAGAAAGCATCACAAGAAAGGGGGCGGAACAGACGAAAGAAGCTCGCAATGGGGGCCTCGTTGCGTTGCAACGGGGGCGCCATTGCAGTGCAACGGGGCCGCAACTGCAGTGCAACGGGACCGCAACAGGAACACAACGGGGCCCCCGTTGCAACGAAACGGGGAGCAGGAACGGGCAGAACGGGGCTGGAGAGGGGCGAAAAAGGGGTGACGGGCGCGCTGGTTTGCGAAAAATTTTTGTCCGCATTATCGAAAAAACGGAGGCCCCGTAGGGGCAAAAGACAGACAAAGAAAGAAAAATGTTTTGAAAAAATTCGTTCATTACACCAATTATTCGTAAATTTGCGCCACGTATGGACTACACGCTTAACATTCGCGGACAACTCATAGACCTGAACGAACCCATGGTGATGGGCATCCTGAACGCCACGCCCGACTCGTTCTACGCCGACAGCCGCCAGCAAACGGAGCACGACATGGCAGTGCGCGCACAGCAGATCGTGGCCGAGGGCGGCGGCATCATCGACGTGGGGGCCTGCTCCACCCGCCCCGGCGGCCAACCGGCCAGCGAGGCCGACGAGCTGATGCGGCTGAGACGGGCGCTGGGTGTGGTGCGGCGCGAGCTGCCACAGGCCATCGTCTCGGTGGACACGTTCCGGCCCAGCGTGGCCCGCATGGCCGTGGAGGAATTTGGTGCCGACATGGTGAACGACGTGAGCGAGGCTGCCGACGAGGCCATGATGCGCATGGTGGCCCGACTGGGCGTGGCCTACGTGCTGACGTCGGTGCAGCCCACGCTGCACGACACGCTGCTGGCCTTTGCCCGCAAGGTGCAGCTGCTGCGCGACCTGGGACAGAAGGACATCATCCTGGACCCAGGCTTCGGCTTTGGCAAGACCACGGCCCAGAACATGCAGCTGCTTGACAGGCTGGAACGGCTGCAAGTGATGCAGCTGCCCCTGCTGGTGGGCGTGTCGCGCAAGAGCATGATCTACAAGACCCTGCAGTGCACCCCCGCCGAGGCGCTGAACGGAACAACGGCGCTGAACACGGTGGCACTGATGAAGGGGGCCTCGATTCTGCGCGTGCACGACGTGAGACAGGCCGTGGAGTGCTGCCAGCTGGTGGCTGCCATGAACAGGGTACATGAAGACAACTGACGCAGGCCGGGCTTGCGAAAGCTGAACAATAACAACAAAAAACAAATAACGACAAAGAGGTGTTTTTCTCATTCGGACTGAAAGACTTTATCGACATTCTGCTGGTAGCACTGATGCTCTACTACATCTACCGGCTGATGCGCCAGTCGCGCTCACTCAACATCTTCGTGGGCATTCTCATCTTCATCGTGGTGTGGGTGTTTGTGGCCCAGATCATCGAGATGCGACTGCTGGGAACCATACTCGACAAACTGGTGTCGGTGGGCGCCATTGCGCTGATCGTGATCTTTCAGGAAGACATCCGCAAGTTTCTCTACAACCTGGGTGCCCACCAGCGCGTGCGCAGCATTCAGCGTTTCTTCCTGCCCAAACACGAGAGCGCCAAGGACAAGGCAGCACTGAAGCGCTGCATCATTCCCATCGTGATGGCCTGCATATCGATGGCCAAGGGAAAGGTGGGCGCACTCATCGTGGTGCAACGCGGTGCATCGCTCAACGACATTGTGACCACAGGCGAAGTGATCAATGCCGACATCAGCCAGCGCCTCATCGAGAACATCTTCTTCAAGAACTCGCCCCTGCACGATGGTGCCATGGTCATTGCCGACCGCCGCATACGTGCTGCAGGATGCATCCTGCCCGTGAGCCACGACCTTAACATTCCGCGCCATCTGGGTCTGCGCCACCGTGCCGCACTGGGCATGTCGCAGGAAAGCGATGCCCTGTGCATCGTGGTATCGGAAGAAACAGGTCACATCACAATTGCCCTGGACGGACAGCTGCAACTGCGACTGTCGGCTGAGGAACTGGAAGTCAAGCTGTCAGAGTGCATGAAGTAAAAAAGGACTATGAGAAAAACAATCCTTATATGTCTGGCATTGTTTACAGTCGCCTTAACAGGAGAAGCCCAAGATTTGCTGAGACACGTCATCAGCTTTAATTTCGGATTTGGTGCAAACATTGCTGATCACAGGGTAAGAAACACTGTTAACAAGTATCAAATGGAGGAAGACATTGAACCCGAAGACCTTGCAGGCGATAGGCATGGTGTCCTAAACCTTGAGTATCATTACTGTCTGAACAAACATTGGGCTATCGGAGGTATGATGGGCTGGGGAAGATCACGAGAATCATACATAGGCTTCGACGAAACAAGCAAGCCCGAAGGAGCAAGCAAATGGTATGAGTCACGGGGTAATGAGACAAGCAAGATATTCTATGTAGCCCCTTCAGTCAAATACACATGGCTGAATTGGAGGGACGATTGGGCACATACATATAGCTTTTATTCCCGATGTGCCGTTGGCGTAATGAGACAGCACGTGACTTTTGATTTCAGTGAAGGGACAGTTTGGAATGATGCGAAGACTGGTCATTATCAAAGTGACATTAAGAAGAACCCAGACAAATGTACTGATGAAACAAAATGGAAGCCCACACTGCAATTAACCCCCATTGGTTTTGAAATACGGAAAAGACATTTTGGGTATTTTGCCGAAGTGGGATATGGCTGTCAGGGTGTCGTTGCAATCGGACTGCGATATGCCTTTGGTCATTAAACAAGGGGGCTGTTTGATAGTTTTTATTTTTCCAACCTCATATTATAACATTAATTAATCTGAACAACTTTGCTATATTCTTTTTTTTCGCTAATTTTGCAAACTGAATATAGCAATTCTTATAAACTATAAAACAAACTATGGGATTAATTGAACAGATTATTGCGCGTGCTAAGAGCAACAAGCAGCGCATCGTGCTCCCCGAAGCTGAGGAGGAGCGCACACTGTGTGCAGCCGACCGCGTGCTGGCCGACGACATTGCCGACCTGATTCTCATTGGCAACCCTGAGAAAGTGCATGCACTGGCCGCCGAGAAAGGACTGAAAAACATTGACAAGGCCACGCTCATCGACCCGCTGAACTATGAGAAGAGCGAGGAACTGGCACAGCTGCTGCAGAAGCTGCGCGAGAAGAAGGGCATGACCATCGAGAAGGCTCGCGAACTGGTGAAGGATCCGCTCTACCTGGGCTGCATGATCATCAAGACCGAGGGAGCCGACGGTCAGATTTCGGGTGCCCTGTCTACCACCGGCGAAACGCTGCGCCCGGCCCTGCAGATCATCAAGTGTGCCCCGGGCATCACCTGCGTGAGCGGTGCCATGCTGATGATTACCGACAAGCCCGAATATGGCGAGAACGGCGTGCTCGTGGTGGGCGACGTGGCCGTGACACCCATGCCCGACGCCAACCAGCTCTCGCAGATTGCCGTGTGCACGGCACAGACGGCCAAGAGCGTGGCCGGCTTTGACGACCCGCGCGTGGCCATGCTGAGCTTCTCCACGAAGGGCAGCGCCAGCCACGAGGTGGTGGACAAGGTGGTGGAGGCCACGAAGCTGGCCAAGGAGCTGGACCCCAGTCTGAAGATCGACGGCGAGCTGCAGGCCGATGCCGCCCTGGTGCCCTCGGTGGGCAGCAAGAAGGCTCCCGGCAGCGACATTGCCGGCAAGGCCAACGTGCTGGTGTTCCCCTGCCTGGAGGTGGGCAACATTGCCTACAAGCTGGTGCAGCGTCTGGCTGGTGCCACGGCCATTGGCCCCATCCTGCAAGGCATCGCCCGCCCCGTGAACGACCTGAGCCGTGGCTGCAGCGTGGAAGACATCTACTACCTGGTGGCCATCACCGCCTGTCAGGCCATGGACGCCAAGAAATAAATTCGTATAATTAACGGAAACAAATGGCTTTGTTTTCTAATTGAAAGAAATTAGAATAATAGGAATAATTTTTCTATGACGAGGCAAGAGTACAAGGATGTATATGAGGTCGTTGGAGCAGCACAGGAAGTGCATAAGACTTTAGGGAGAGGCATGCACGAGCGCATCTACCAGGAAGCCATGGCTGTGGAAATGAAACAGAATGGCCTGGACTTTGAACGCGAGAAGCATTTGCACCTAACCTACAAGGGCGTTGACCTTGAAATGACTTATATTGCCGACTTTTACTACAAAGGCATCATCATAGAATTGAAGTCTGTTGAAAATATCACCAGTGAGCACCGCGCCCAGTTGTTCAACTACATGCGCATTACGGACCATCATCGGGGTATTCTGCTGAATTTCGGTGAGAAGCGTTTGCGCGCAGAGCGTTACCTCTATATTCCGGAAGACGACAACTTCGTGTTGCTGACGCAAGAAAACTACATGCTCTACATTGACAGCTGAACTTATGCGCACCAAGATTTTCACACTGATGATGTCCAAGCCCACGTGCGAGCAAGATTCTTATATTGACGTCTGAGTCCATGCGCGGGCAAGATTCTTACATTGACGTTTAAGTCTATGCGCAAGCAAAATTATTCTTATTATTCCAATTTCTTTCAATTAGAAAACGACACTATTTCTTTCAATAAACAAATTTCTTTCAATAAAGATTATGAAAATTTTAGTTCTTAACTGTGGCAGCAGCTCCATCAAGTATGCGCTGTACAACATGGACGACAAGAGTGTGATGACCAGCGGCGGCGCTGAGCGCGTGGGACTGGACGGTGCCTTCGTGAAGGTGAAACTGCCTGGCGGCGAGAAGAAACAGATCATGCACGACATTCCTGAACACACCGAGGGCGTGAAGTTCATCTTCTCACTGCTCACCGATCCCGAAATCGGCGTGATCAAAGACCTGAAGGAAATCGACGCCGTGGGCCACCGCATGGTGCATGGCGGCGAGAAGTTCAACAAGAGCGTGGTGCTCACCGACGAGGTGCTCCAGGCCTTCGAGGCCGTCTCGGACCTGGCACCGCTGCACAACCCCGCCAACCTGAAGGGCGTGAACGCCGTGAAGGAACTGATGCCCGGTCTGCCCCAGGTGGGCGTGTTCGACACCGCCTTCCACCAGACCATGCCCGCCAAGGCTTACATGTATGCCATCCCCTACGAACTGTATGAGAAGTATGGCGTGCGCCGCTATGGCTTCCACGGCACGAGCCACCGCTACGTGAGCGCCCGCGCCCTGGAGTTCCTGGGAATGAAGCCCGAAGGCACCCGTGTGATCACCTGCCACGTGGGCAACGGCGGTTCCATTGCTGCCGTGGTCGACGGCAAGTGTGTTGACACCTCGATGGGCCTCACCCCGCTGGAGGGCCTGGTCATGGGCACCCGTTCGGGCGACATCGACGGCGGTGCAGTGACCTTCATCGAGAAGAAGCTGGGTCTGGATGCCGACGGCATGAGCGACCTGCTCAACAAGAAGAGCGGCGTGGCCGGCATCACCGGCGGAAGCAGCGACATGCGCGACGTGGAGAATGCGGCCAAGGCTGGCGACGAAAAGGCCAAGCTGGCTCAGGACATGTACTTCTACCGCATCAAGAAATACATCGGTGCCTACGCAGCAGCCATGGGTGGCGTCGACGTGATTGTGTTCACCGCCGGTGTGGGCGAGAACCAGGTGTCGATGCGTTCTGAGGTGTGCAAGGGGCTGGAGTTCCTCGGCGTGAAGTTCGACGAGCAGAAGAACCAGGTGCGCGGCGAAGAGGCCATCATCTCGGCCGACGACTCAAAGGTGAAGGTGGTCGTGATTCCCACCGACGAGGAATTGATGATTGCCACCGACACGATGAATCTGCTATAATAGTTTAACCCCTAAACACCAACACAGCTTATGAAAAAAACGATGTTTTCCCTGCTGACCGCACTAGTCATGGGAATGGCGTTCTCGGCTTGTAGCAACTCGAAGGCTCCGAAAGAGGGCGAGGAAGCCGAGAAGACCGAAGCAGCTGCCGAAGCCCAAGGAGCCGACGCGCTCGACGCGCTCGACAACCTGACTGGCAATGCTGGCGAACAGTTTGTTGCGCTCACGAAGGCATTTGTTAGTATTGTCAAGACTTCCCACATCAATGGCGAGGCCGATGCAGTGAAGTTCAAAGAGGCAGTCACGAAGTATCAGGCCAAGTTGGAAACGCTGCAGAAAGATGTCGAGAAACTGAGCGACGAGGACAAGCTGAAGATGGCTGCCAGCCTGGCTCCCATGTTGGACGACTTGAACGGTCTCGATGCCGAGGTGGATCGCCTGGAGAAGGAATGTGAGGCCGTCGGTGTAGATATTTACGACGTTGAAGATTGATCTTAAATGATGGCTCTGTTTGGGCTTTGGCCCAATAAGCACCTAGCAGAACAGAAGAAGTCCTTGAAGCGCAAAACGTTTCAAGGACTTTTTCTGTAAAATATTTGGCCATATCGGGAAAAAGGCTTATTTTCCTGACTTCGGGAAAATTTTTGTTAAAGCTCGTAACTACCTGATAATCAGATATACGGTTCTACGTTTGGGTGACGCAGCAAAAATCGCGCAAAATAGAATACCGTACCCCCATACGGGAGTAACTTGATTTGTGCTATTCTCGTGAGAAGTCAATTTTACCAAGGTGACGCATTCCCGAATGCAGGCCCTTTTTTTTCTTCATACCACGATAACGGTATGCCGAATACCATATTTTGGCGATTGCAGACGTGTTGCAAAACATGTACTTTTGCACACGATTTTTCCAACAGAAAACTAAACACTTTATATGACAAGAAAGAACATCTGGTGCAATGTGCCGCAAGCCTTCCTTATGGCTGCCATGCTCCTGATTCCGAAGCCGTTGCCGACAAAAGCCCAGACACCTGTTGACAGCAGCCATCGCCAGTCGGTGCCCATGCAGGCTGTGATTCCGCAGCGCCCTGAAAGGCCGCTACAGGCAGGCACCGTACTGGTGCAAGGCGTCATAACCGATGCACAGGGCAATCCCCTGCCTTCAGCCACCGTCTACGTGCGCGAGACAAAGGGCGGAGCCGTTGCCGACAGCGAAGGACGCTTCTCCATCTCGGTGCCGCAAAACCAACGATCGACCATAGACTATTCTTTTCTGGGGATGAAGACGCTGACCAAGAGCTATGATGGCCGCCGCATGTACACCAACCAGACCATTGTGCTGCAAGAAGACAACCAGTTGAGCGAGGTCGTGGTGACGGGACTGTTCGATTACAAGTCGTCGACCTTTACAGGTTCCACCTCTTCTTTTACGCGCGATGAGCTGAAGCAAGTGTCGGGCAGCAACATCCTGAAGGCCGTGCAAGCACTCGACCCAGCCTTCGTGGTTGACATGAATAGCATCAACGGCTCGAACCCCAACGCCCTGCAAGACATCACCATTCGTGGCAACGCCTCATTCAGTGGCCTGCAAGGCGACTACAGCGGCAACCCCAATGCACCACTTTTCATACTCGACGGCTTTGAGGCTACCCAGCAACAGGTGTTCGACCTCGACATCAACCGAATCAAGTCGGTCACCATCCTGAAAGACGGTACAGCCAAAGCCATCTACGGTTCGAAAGCCAGTAATGGCGTGGTGGTGGTTGAGACCGTGCAGCCAGAGGCAGGCCGATTGCGCATCACTTATACCGGCGATCTGAACCTTGAGGTGCCCGACCTTTCGAGCTATGACCTTTGCAATGCCGCCGAGAAGCTGCAGGTGGAGCAGAATGCCGGTCGCTACACCGCAGCGGCGCCCTACTACCAAGCGTTACTCGACGAGCAGCACAATGCTGTCGCTACCAGCATAGCCCGTGGCGTTGACACCTACTGGCTATCACAGCCTCTGCGAACAGGCATAGGCCAAAAGCACACCGCCTATTTGGAAGGTGGCACGCAGGAACTGCGCTACTCGGCCAGCCTGTCCTACAACGACATTGCCGGAGTCATGAAGGAATCGGGACGAAGAACCATCTCTGGCAACATCAACCTGTCATACCGATACAAGAAGTGGATGTTCCGCAACTCACTCACCGTCACCGGCAATCGGGCCGACGACAGTCCCTACGGAACATTCTCGGAATATGTGACGGTCAATCCTTACTTCCAGCCATACGACGACAACGGCAACCTGCTGAAGGTGCTTGGCACCTATACCCAACCCAGTGTCAACGGAAGCACGCTCACCTACTACAATCCGCTCTACAATGCCTCAATAGGCACGAAGAACTTCTCGAAATACACCGAGATTACAGAGAATTTCTATTTGGAATACCGACCCACCGACGACTTGCGGCTGACGGCCCGAGTAGGCTATACTCACCAGGGCGAGAAGCGCGAAGATTTCTATCCAGGCGAACACACACGCTTCAACGACTGGACGGGTGACCTCTACTTCAAGCGCGGTAGCTACACCATCAGCAATGGCGAAAGCAACAGTTTGTCGGCCGACATTACCGGCCACTACTCACATCGGTGGGGAAAACATCTGTTCCTGTCGAATGCTGCCTGGTCGCTACAATCGGCCACGGCCCAGAGCGAAGGCATGTCGGCCTGGGGATTCTTGAATAACCACGTGGACTACATCACCTTTGCCAAGCAATATGCTGAGGGGGGAACGCCCTCGGGCACAGAAAGCCGCACACGCTCGCTGGGTGTCACCGGCGCGGCCAACTACAGCTATGACGAGCGTTATTTGTTCGATGCCAGCCTGCGATTCAATGGCTCGTCGGTTTTTGGCAGCAACAACCGCTGGGGAACATTCTGGAGCGTGGGTGCTGGCTGGAACCTGCACAAGGAGCATTTCATGGCCAATGCCGGGTGGCTCACATTATGCAAACTGCGAGTAACTTACGGTCTGACGGGCAATCAGAACTTCTCGCCCTACCAGTCGAAAGCCACTTATCGCTTCTATGATTCTGTGATCTACGACAACATCTCCGGTGCCTATCTCATGGGCATGCCCAATAACAACCTGAAATGGCAGCAGACGGGCGACTTCACAGCTGGCTTTGACCTGGGTGTGGGCCGACAGCTGAACCTGCGCTTCGACTATTACGACAGCCGCACACGCGGAGCTCTCATCGCCATGTCGATACCGGCATCAACAGGTTTCACCAGCTATATGGAGAACCTGGGCAATGTGCAGAATCGGGGCATTGAGGCTACGGCCAGCTGGCGGTTCTATCAGAAGGAGCAGTCTTTCCTGAGCCTTACAGGAAGTATTGCACACAACACCAACAAGGTTACGAAAATCAACGATGCACTTTCCACCTTCAATCGTGAGCAGGATGCCCAGAATTCCACCTCGCCCATCATACGCTATGAGGAAGGCCAAAGCATGACTGCCATCTGGGCAGTGCGCTCACTTGGCATCGACCCATCCACAGGTCGTGAGCTTTTTCTAAAGAAAGACGGCACCACCACTTTCGATTATACCACCGACGACTACGTCATTGCAGGTGATTCCAACCCGAAAGTTCATGGCACGCTGGGCTTCAACGGCGAATACCGTGGGCTGGGGCTCAGCATTCTGCTCAGCTATCAGTTGGGAGCCGACTACTACAACCAGACGCTCGTTGACCGCGTGGAGAATGTGAACATTGCCGGCAACGTAGACCGACGCGTGTTCAGCCAGACATGGAACAAGCCTGGCGACGTGGCGCTCTACAAGCACATCTCCAGCACGCCCACCACCACCTACGCTTCTACTCGCTTCATCCAGCAAAACAACATGCTCGACTTCACGTCACTCTCTGGCTACTATGACTTTAAATACCAGTCATGGCTACAGCGCATCGGCATAGAACGATTGAGACTCACGTTCTATGTGAACGACCTGTTCCACCTCTCAACCATCAAGGCCGAACGCGGCCTGAACTACCCCTATGCCAGGACATTCTCTGGCTCAATAACCGTAACATTCTGATGATGCATTACAGACTTACATATCTATTATTCATAAGCGCGTTGCTGAGTTCCTGCAACGATTGGCTTGACGTGCAACCACGCTCACAAGTGGAAGATACCGAGCTTTTCGCCACCGAGAGCGGCTACAAAGAAGCCTTGGCTGGCATCTACTCGTCAATGGTGAACCCACAGACCTATACCAAGGAGCTTACCTATGGTTTCCTGGGTATCTTGGCACAAGAGTGGGATTACTATTACAACACGCAGTACGGCGATGCCGCTACCTACAACTATGAGGCGGCTATTCCTACCGGCTTCATTCAGGGCATCTGGACAACAAACTACAGTGGCATTGCCAATGCCAACCACCTGCTGGCCAGCATTGACGACGATGCTTCTGTCTTCTCGCCAGACAACTTTGCTGTGATCAAAGGCGAAGCATTGGCACTGCGTGCCTTCCTGCACTTCGATCTGCTGCGCTGCTTTGGCATAAGCTTTGCCGTCAATCCTAATCAGCCCGCCATACCTTATTGCACAAACTTGTCCTATCTGGTGTCGCCCCAACTCACCGTAAGTCAGGTTTGCGACCGCGTGTTGTCCGATTTGCAGGCTTCCGAACTGCTACTGAAAGATGCCGACCCCGTCGTAACGGGTCGACAAATTACCGAGGCGACAGACAATGGCTACCTGCTTAACCGCCAACTTCACCTGAACTATTATGCCGTGAAAGCCTTGCAGGCACGTGTCAATATGTGGGCTGGCAGATATGACGAAGCCCTACAGGCGGCGCAAACGGTCATCCAATCGGGACAGTTCACGTGGTCTGACGTAGCCAACCTACAGGCTGGCTATGACCGCAGCCTGGCCGACGAACACTTGTTTGCACTGAACAACCTGACCATTGTAACCGATGTGGCCAACCAGTTCTTCTCCGACGAGTCGGCCTATAGCTTTGCCGTGACGCGTGACCGCCTGCTCGACTATTTCGACAATGCTACTCAAGACTATCGCTATACCTTCCTCTTCAAATCGGGCACAGCAACACATGCCAACAACCGTTATCTTATGAAGTATGACGATCCCAGCAGAACCTCATCGTATTATCAATACAAAATGCCACTCATCCGGCTGGGCGAGATGTATCTGATTAAAAGCGAAGTGCAGTACAGAAATGGTGACACAGACGGTGCCAAGACCACACTGAATGAGCTGCGCACAGCCCGCAACCTGCCTGCGCTGACCGATCTGCCTACAGACTTTTATCTGGAGCTCATCCATGAGTATCGGCGGGAGTTGATAGGCGAAGGCCAACTGTTCTTCCTCTACAAGCGCCTGAACAGAACATCCATACTCTATTCAGACGTAGAGGCTGTGGCAAAGAAGGTGTACACCTTCCCACTGCCCATCACAGAGACGGAGTCAGCACATCGGGAAAGTAACAAATAGAATAAAGTCAGAAAAAGAATGAAAGCAGGAAAAAAGAAACAACACATGAGTGGCCTGCTGTTGCTACTGCTGATGACAGGGTGCAGCCAGGAAGAAGCAGACCGCTATGACACCTCGTTCACAGCACTCAACATCTGGGTGGGAACCGAGGCCGGAGCAGTATATGAGTCCGTTGACTATAACTATTCATACGCCTACGAAGAAGGGAGCATTACCTTCCATGCCCAACTCGTGGGCATGCCTGCCAACTATGACCGCACATTCCGTCTGCAGGTATTTGGCACTGATTCGGCTGAAGTGGCGCCGACCGTAAGAACTGAAGACTACGTGATTCCTGCTGGAGCCACGGGTGGCACATACAAGGTGTATTTCAATACGCAGAAACTGGCCCATGCTGATCTTTTCTCGACGAGCGATGGCAACGTGAGCTTCAGGGTCGGTCCTAACGAGCAGTTTGCCATCGGGACAGAGAATCACCAACAGTTCCATGTGGTGCTAAAAAACTATCTGGCCAAGCCCTCAAACTGGGACGCGGCCAACTATCCGCGTGTTGCCCTGTCGAAATACTTTGGCAGCTACAGCCGGGTGAAATATCAGTTCATGATAGAGCACCTGAAGTTAATTGATTTTGAGATTAACTACAACGCTCAGACTTCCTATGATGAAGCCACCAACGTAGTGTCAGCATCATACGCTGTCTATCTTCAGCAGGTCATGCAGCGTGCCTTAAAACAGTATAA
The DNA here is from genome assembly GCA_902770845.1 of uncultured Prevotellaceae bacterium. Classification (GTDB taxonomy): domain Bacteria; phylum Bacteroidota; class Bacteroidia; order Bacteroidales; family Bacteroidaceae; genus Prevotella. The sequence goes on along the minus strand of CACXUV010000025.1, from coordinate 15,892 downwards.
CAGCAGCCATGACGAGCCGCTTACCGACGAGTACGGGCTGCCAGTAACCTTCTAATAATAAAGTAAGACAATGATGAAGAATAGGGGTTTTCTGCACGTGTTCATATTGGTCATTGTGCCAGCACTCGTTACGGCATGTTATGACGACGAGGGAAACTACGACTACCACGAACTTGACAACGTGCGTATAGATACCACGCTGGCCGGCATTCAGAACGAATATGCCATCATGCGCTTCGATACGCTCACGCTGCAGCCGCACATCTATTTCAATGGCAACCTGGTCTTAGCCGACGACCAAGCACCACTCGACTACCTGTGGACAATCTATAGTGCAACAAGCGGAACGGGTGCCAGTACCACCATCGACACCCTTGGCACTGGCAGCAGGTTGCAGTCTGTGATTAGCCGTACAGGCGGCAACTACATTGTTCAACTCACGGTGACCAACCGTCGTGATGGCATACAGCAATACCTCCGGCTGCCCGTGGCTGTGAGTGAAATATTTGACGGCGGCTGGATGGTGTTCTACGAACGGGCCGACCAGCCCGGATATTCTGATCTGGCACTGATCTATAACCGTTGGACAAAACTCAACGTGAACTATGACCGCTATTATGCCAATCTCTACGAAACCACCAATGGCGAACTGCTTCGCGGCCATCCGGTGCGATGTCTGGATATTGCCGTGTCGCTGGCTTCGGGCAACAACTACGTGGGGCTTTGCACCGACGAAACGCTGGTGGGCGTGAGTGAGAACAGCATTGACCACGCGCTCAGTTTCGCTGACTTCTTTCATGAACCACCCACCGTCGAACAGCCTATATGGTACGGCGAACACGGGTCGGGAGTGATGTCGGGGCAAAGCTCGGAAGTGCTCATCAATGCCGGTCACGTCTATACCAACACCTATTCGTTCAGTGCCACCGAAGGGCGAACCACCCGCTTCGGCGTGCCTAAGTTCGACGATGGAATCGGCCAGTTGGCAGCATGGAATGCCGAGGTGCCCAACACATTAAACTATGGAATAGTTGTCTATGACCAGACCTTCCAACGTTTCCGTTATGCTGGCTACAACGAAGCGCAGCTGCAAGAGTTTGCCGAGCAAGACCCGAACGTGGCAGCCTTCGACGTCAACAACACAGGCATGCAGCTGCTCATGGGCGACTGGGGGCGTGGGGCGAGTCAGAGCGTCAACTTGCGCCCATATGACTACCTGCTCATGCAGCGTGGTGACGAGCGTTTCCTGGCTGTGGCCAACTTCTCAACATCGGCCCCCTCCGATCCGAATATTGGCATTGGTCTATACCAACTCAATGGTCTATGCCCTGAAATAGAGCAGGCAACTTCATTGTCGGCCAGCCATGTGGGCAGTTTCATCTTCTATGCTGCTGGCAGCAAGGTCTACAACTTTGCCTACGACAGCGGACAACCAGCCACGGTGGCGTGGCAGGCGCCCGAGGAGGGAGACATCGTGACCTGTGTGCGCATCATGAAATACTATCACGGAACGATCTATGGATATGGCTTGGTGCCTCGCAGCGACAATCTGGTGCATATTGCCACATGGAACGAGGAGAAACGCAAGGGTCATCTTTACCAATACCTCATCAACCCGGCCAGTGGAATCCTGAACACGACCAGCAGTTTTGACTATCCCATTCCGGGACGGGTGAAAGACATGGCTTGGAAATTCTCCATGCAATAGAGCCTCAGCGAAACAAAACATATATTAATATACAAACAATATCATCAACATGAAAAGATTAGAATCTGTTTTTGCCGCGTTGCTCATAACCCTGAGCATGACGGCACAGGGCATTGCTTTCGAGCCTGACGGCACCACACTGGAACAAGCCTCAGCCAAGGCCAAAGCCGAGAAGAAACTTATTTTCCTCGATGCCTACACCAAGTGGTGCGGCCCCTGTAAGATGATGGCACGCGATGTGTTTCCACAAGAAAAAGTTGGTGCATTCATGAACCCGAAGTTTGTGAGTGTACAGATTGACATGGAGAGTGCCTACGGTGCACCTCTTGCCAAGAAACTGCAAGTCACGGCCTACCCCACCTTCATCATCTTCAATGCCGATGCACAAGAGATCGGACGCTTCCTGGGAGGCAGTCAGGCAGACGAGTTCCTGAAGAAAGTGGAGGAGAAAAGCCTGGATAACTCATCGTCTCAGCTGGAACAGCGCTGGAAACAAGGCGACCGCGACCCGCAGTTCTTGCAGAACTATCTGGCCACGCTCTCAGCTGCCTATAAAACACAGGAAGCCAACGACGTGGCCGAAGCAATTCTGAAGGGTAAAGAAGATACCTTCGCTGCCGACAGCACGCTGCGTGCCATTTTCTTCCGCAACATTACGAACCCCTTCGCCAGTGCTTTCGTCTACACCGCAAAACAACCAGAACTGCTGAAAGCACTGGCTGGCAACCGAATTGTTGAAGCCAAGATTCAGAACGTGCTGAGCAACTATACACGCCAACTCATCATTGAAGACAATGGCAGTGTGAAGCTCGATCAGGAGAAGTTCGACGCCTTCATCCGCCTACTCGCCGAACTGAACATACCCGATGCCGTTCATTACCGTCTTTCTTCTCTCATCGCACTGACTGAAAAGCAAAAGGACTATGCGGCCTATATGAGCTACATTAAGGAATATCTGGCCACGCCTGGACTCGATGCTTCCGACATGCAACTGGCTCAGTGGACCAAACCTTTCGCCGATCCCGAAGCCGACAAGCAACAAAAGGAAGAGATGAAGAAGATTCTGCGCCAGCGTGTCGACGATATTCAAAACGGCATCCGACAAGCACAGTCAAGTGTAGGCAACATGCGTCTGTCGCGCCCTACCGACGAACTGTTGCGCATGCTGATTGATGCACTCGACGGGAAATTACCAACACAACAACAAAAAAATAAACCCTAAAAAAAGAATTGCTTTTGCTTTATGCACAATGCTGGGTGTGACCTCTGTTAGTAGGCCACACCTTCCAGTACATCGTGGGATACGACTGGGGGACTTATGGGTGGGCAGATAGGTCTTTCCCTGCAACGCGCAAAAAAGAAGGGATCGTGTCTGTTACTTTTAACACGATCCCTTCTTCTTGTAATGAGTATAGTTCCTTATTTCATCAGAAGTTTAAGCAGTGTGCCATCGGCTTTCTTCACAAGGTTGAAGCCCTTCTGCAGACCACTCCGGCGAACACCGTTCAGGCTATAGACTTCAATGGATGCGTCATTGTTCAGGCGGACGGCATCGACTGCAGTAATTGTTGTGTAATGCTCATTGAGGGCGGCCGTGGCCAGATCGGCTGTGGCGTTGAAAGCGGCAGTCACCGTTGCTGCCTGAGCCAATGAAACGACCAGAACGGGAACATCACTTTCAGAGGTCTGAACTCCTTTCACTGACACATTATAATAAGCAATCATCTGCCCCGACGTCAAGCCAATCTGCACAGGTTCTGAACTATAGGTCAACACGCCATTGGCATCCTTCGTGACAGAAGCAGTGAGCACAATCTCGCCTGTTACAAGGGGAAAAGGCACTGCTGTGCTAAAGCCCGAGAAAGTGATGTTCACCTTGCCAGTTTCCTCTGCCTCGGCGATGGTCACGGTCTGTTCTTGCGTAGATAACGGAGCTACAGGTGTACCAGGTGCCTGCGGTATGGTAGTAGCCACGGCCACAAAGCCTTCGTACTGCTGACCTTTGTTCTGCAGGGCTGCATAGTCTTCCTGGCTCACGAAATGGAGAGTGGCATTAATCCGCACATACTTCTTGTTGGCAATGATCACAAAACCAGCCTTGTAGTCGCTGCCCTCGTCCACGCGGTAGGATCGGATGTACTGACTCACGCTGTCGCCTGGCTCTGCATCCCAGATGATGGAGTTATACGATGTCTCAGGCGCTTCCCTACGAGCTTGTAAAACACCTGAGCCGCCCACGGTGTCGGCCTCTTCAGGGTCGTAGGGGCGCCAGTAGTCATAGAAGAAATAAGAGACGGTGTCGGCAGTCTCGTTGATTTTGATACAGTAGACTGCAGGATAGGCGTTGTGACTGTTGTATGAGTCCCATCCGCCATAATAGGTGGTGTACTCACCGTCAACATCGTGCCAACCATCATAATAAGAAGCATGGTAGGCATTGTAAGAACCGTTCGGGTTCAGACCATAGACCTGCGCTTCGCTGATGACCTGTATGCCCAGCAACTCCTTCACCTCATCGGTATCAATAAGCGAAAAAGTGAGCGGATTGTACTGGTTAGTGATGGTCAGGGCCTGAGTGGCCTCTACCTCGATTGTCTTCACCAGCTCGGGGCCCTTCACCGTGAACGACACCGACAAGTCGAGCACGGTCGAGGTGAGTGTGTCGGTCTGGAAAGTTGCCAAATTGGCCTGAACCAGCGTAGCCTTGGTAGCTACAAGCCTGTACTGATGGCCTTCGGCAAAGGCATCCAGACGGAAGCTGACATCGGTAGAACCATGCCCCGTGGCGAAGCCATTGACGGCTTCGGTAGAGCCGTCGATGTAGAGGTCGTAGTCAACGGCAATGATGTTCAGAAATGTCAGCGCATAGTCGGCCGGATTTGTAAACGAGAGCACAAGACCCTTTTGACTAAATTCGTCGATGCCGTCGAACTCGGTGCCGTCGGCAATGTTCCACGAAGCCGTTCCCCATTCAAAGGTCTGCGCTTGGATTCCTGCTACTGATGCCAGCACCAAGAAAAGTGTTAGTAAAAAATTTTTCATAAGTCTAACTGTTTAGTTAATTACTCTGTTGTTGCTATCTTTGAAAACGGTGCAAAGATAATGCAATTCAGACAACTCCGCAATACCATGAATAGGGTATTCGGATAGCCTAAGTAGGGTATTCAAACCTAAACAGAAGAGAAAAAACAACCAGCAGCACACTCAGGTGCTGCTGTGTAAAGCCCGTTTCGTTTCGTCCATCATCTCTACGCGTCGATATTGGCGTAGGTGGCGTTCTTCTCGATGAACTCGCGACGCGGCTCAACGTCGTCGCCCATGAGCATGGAGAATATTTCGTCGGCCTCGGCGGCATTCTCAATCGTGACCTGCTTCAGCAGTCGGTTCTCCGGGTTCATAGTTGTTTCCCAGAGCTGCTCGGGATTCATCTCACCCAGACCTTTGTAGCGCTGCGTGTGAACGTTGCGCTCATCGCCTTCGGCATACTTGTCGATGAACATCTGGCGCTGCTGGTCGGTGTAGCAGTACTCCGACACTTTCTTGTAGGTACATTTATAAAGAGGTGGGGTTGCAATGTAGAGGTGGCCGCCCTGAATGACCTGGGGCATGAAACGGTAGAAGAGCGTCATGATGAGCGTGTCGATGTGAGATCCATCAACGTCGGCATCGGTCATGATGATGATCTTGTCGTAGCGCAGTTTGTCGATGTTTGCCTCACGGTCGCCTTCGCCCTCAACACCAAAACGCACGCCGATGGACTGGATGATGTTCATCACCGACTCGGCCTCGAACACGCGGTGCCACTGCACTTTCTCCACGTTCAGGATTTTGCCGCGCAGGGGCAGGATGGCCTGGAAGTGGCGATCGCGCCCCTGCTTGGCCGAGCCGCCTGCCGAGTCACCCTCGACGAGGAATATCTCGCAGTTCTTGGGGTCTTTGTTCGAGCAGTCGGCCAACTTGCCTGGCAGACCACCACCACTCATCGGATTCTTGCGCTGCACGCTCTCACGGGCCTTGCGAGCTGCAATACGGGCCGTGGCGGCCAGCACCACCTTGTCGCAAATGAGCTTGGCCTCCTTCGGGTGCTCCTCCAAATAGTTCGAAAGAGCCTCACCCACGGCCTGTTGCACGGCACCGGTCACCTCCGAGTTGCCCAGCTTGGTCTTGGTCTGGCCTTCGAACTGAGGCTCGGCCACCTTGATTGAAATCACAGCCGTGAGTCCTTCGCGGAAGTCCTCGCCGGCAATCTCGATCTTGGCCTTCTCTATCTGCTTCGAAATCTGCGGGTCGGCGTCGGCGTATGCCTTCAGCGTGCGGGTCAACGCCATGCGGAAGCCCGTAAGATGGGTGCCGCCTTCGATGGTGTTGATATTGTTCACGTAGGAGTGAATGTTCTCGGAATAGTCGGTGTTGTACATCACAGCCACCTCGATGGGCACGCCCTGTTTCTCGGTCTTCAGATAAATGACGTCGTCGAACAAATGGGTGCGGTGGCGGTCCACATAGCGCACAAACTCCTTCAGGCCCTCCTTGGCATGGAACACTTCGGGCTGCTTCAAGTTGCCTTCCTCATCGGGGCGCAAGTCGGTGAGCGTAATGGTGATGCCGGCGTTCAGATAGGCCAGCTCGCGCATGCGCTTGGCTATGATTTCATATTTGAATTCGGTAGTGGTGAAGATGGTTCCGTCGGGCCAGAACTGCTGGCGCGTGCCCGTCTTGTCGGTGTCGCCCACAATCTTCACGTCGTAAAGGGGCTTTCCCTTTTCATATTCCTGCTGATAGATGTGGCCATTGCGGAACACCTGCGACAGCATGTGGGTGGACAAGGCGTTCACACAGCTGACGCCCACACCATGCAGACCACCGGAGACCTTGTAGGAGCCCTTATCAAACTTACCGCCGGCATGCAGCACCGTCATGACCACCTCAAGGGCACTCTTGTGCATCTTTTCGTGCTCATCAACGGGAATGCCACGGCCATTGTCCTGCACGGTTATCGAATTGTCTTCGTTGATCGTCACCTCAATGTGGGTGCAGTAGCCAGCCATGGCCTCATCAATAGAGTTGTCTACCGTCTCGTTCACCAAGTGGTCCAGGCCCTTTTCGCTAATGTCACCGATGTACATTGCCGGGCGCTTGCGCACGGCTTCCAGTCCCTCGAGCACCTGAATGTTACTCGCGGAATAGTTTTCTGCTTGATTCAGTTCTTCTGCCATTTTTCAATAAAATCCTTATTAGGGTGCAAAATTACTAAAAAAGTTCCACTCTTACACAATTTGGCCTCAAAAAATAGCACTAAAAAAGTAAAAAAAGGGTTCTGCTTCACAGAACAATCCCCTTTGATACCAATATTTAGTTAATCTTTCTTGGCACAATTTCTTTCGACAACGAAAACAAAACACTCTTTTTTAGGTATTGCACCCCTCAGATAATCGCCGTACCTTTGCAGCGTGAATCATAAAAGACCCGATCAACGATGAGACCTGCAACAACCATTCCCACAGAAATGAAGGTGCTGATGAACCACATCTACGAACTGCACAAAGGGGTGCGGCAGATGGTTTTGTTCACCTGCAACAAGAAATACGGAGAACAGGCTGTGGAGCGACTGGAAAGCCAAGGCATTCCCTACGTACTGCAACCCGCCGGCCAGCAGAACCTGAACGTTTACTTCGGTCGGCGTGAGTGCTTGGAGGCCATCCGGCTCATCATTACGCGTCCGCTGAACCAATTGACGCCCGAAGAAGACTTCATCCTGGGAGCCATGCTGGGCTATGACATTTGTGCCCAGTGCCAACGCTTTTGCAAGAGAAAGAACAAGAAAACACGAAACTAAAGACAAACCAAATATAGAAAAAATAGTATAAAAGATGAACAATTCATAAAGTATTTGTTTAGTTTAGGGAAAAGGGCCCGCCGCGATGGCAGGTCCCTTTTCATCTTTTTTCGTGCCTGTCTGTTTGCCAATCAAACAATTCTTCGTAACTTTGCCCCTTGTATGATTGCGCCCTTTTCCCATCCCCTCTACGTCATGGCCAAGCCCGTTGGCAGCAGCTGCAACCTGGCTTGCCGCTACTGCTACTACCTGCAGAAAGGCAGTGGGAAGATGAGCGACGAGCTGCTCGAAACATTCATTCGCCAGTACATCGAAGCCCAGACGCAGCCCGAGGTGCTCTTTACCTGGCACGGTGGCGAACCGCTGCTACAGCCGCTGAGCTTCTATGAACGCGCACTGCAACTGCAACAGAAATATGCCCACGGGCGCCACATCGACAACTGCCTGCAGACCAACGGCACCCTGCTCACCGACGAATGGTGCGACTTTCTGCACCGCAACAACTTTCTTGTGGGTATCAGCATGGATGGGCCCGAACCGTTGCACAACCACTACAGGCAACAGTTCCGGCGCGTGATGCACGGTGTGCAGCTGTTGCAGAAACACAAGGTGATGTGGAACGCCATGGCCACCGTGAACCGCCACAATGCCGAGCGGCCACTGGAATTCTACCAGTTCTTTCGCGATATAGGTTGCGAATACCTGCAGTTCACGCCCGTGGTGGAAACCGTTGACGGCCAGCCAGTACGCATCACAGCAGAATCGGTCACACCACAACAGTGGGGAAACTTCCTGGTGACGCTCTACGACGAATGGGTGAAGACCGACGTGGGCCGGCTCTTCGTTCAGTTTTTCGACGCCACCCTGGCATGCTGGGTGGGGCAGCCCCCCGGTCTTTGTTCCGCAGGAGCCTACTGCGGCCACTCAGCCGCACTGCAACCCGACGGCAACCTGTACAGCTGCGACCACTTCGTTGACGAAGCACACCTGCTGGGCAACATCGGCAAGCACACCATCACCGAGCTCATGTACAGTGACAGGCAATGGTTTTTCGGCCGACAAAAGCACGACGGAATGGCCGAGAAATGCCACCATTGCCGCTACCTGTTTGCCTGTCATGGCGAGTGTCCCAAGAATCGCATCCTTCCAGGCAACGAAAACTATCTTTGCGAAGGCTATCATGCCTACTTCCGCCATGTGGAACACGACATGGACTGGATGGCCCAAGCCCTGCGCGAAGGCCGTGCTCCGGCCGACATTATGCTCACAAAATAGTTAATCAGCTTCATATCCTATTTTTAACTTCGCCGAACTTTTCGCTCGAAAAAGAAAAGAAATATGCCGCACATCGTCATCTTTTTTCCGCAAAAAGCACAATTATAAGGAAAAATGCGTACCTTTGTCGACGGATTACAAAACAAAACTATTATGGAAACATGGCAATAGCTCCTGCCCAGGGGCAGATATTTTCAGCAAAAAGTATAAGAAATAACCAGATATGAACGAATAGAACAACAGACATAACACGACATAAGATTGCGTTGACTTTTTGATTCTTGCTCCAGAAATTTCGCCAAAATATCTCATGAGAAGAAAGAAGTCGATGCTCGCGTTCAGGCGCGGGCTGAGACTTGTATCTATGAGAACGGCGTTTGGCGATGCCTCTGGAGCAGATGCGGAATCAGTACCGCGCTGTTTTTTTACCCTTAACGAAAACCAAACACCGAGACATGGCAGAACCATTCAACACTTACACATTGGACCTTGACTTGCAATATATTCATGAGTTGTGCAAGCGCAAAGGCGAGACCGTCAGCTACCAGCGCGGTCAGCTGCTGGAGCGCGAAGGCGAGCCCGCACACTGGATAGGCTTCGTGGAGCAGGGTTGTTTCAAATATTGCAAGCGCGGCATAAACGGCAAGGACGAGCACACCATCGGCTTCGTTTTCGAGGGCGAGTTTGTGTGCGACTATCCCAACTGCCTCACAGCCGAACCGTCTACCGTGTCGATCGAAGCGATCATGCCATGCCGTGTGTGTCTGTTTCCTGGCGAACAACTGGAGGCACTCTACCGCAACAGTCACGAGGCTGAGCGCATAGGGCGGCTTATCATGCAACACCTCTTTCTGCAGACCTATAGCCGCATGTGCAGTCTCTATTGTGCCGATGGCCGTCAGCGCTATGAACTGTTGCTGCAACGCTGTCCTCAAATCGTGCAGCAGCTGCCACTGAAGGACATTGCGTCGTTTCTCAACATCACGCCAACCTATCTCAGCAAGATTCGCCGCGAAATCACCTTTTCTGCAGGCAAAATCTAAACACAGGCTCAAAATAGTTTGAGAAAACGCACCGACAGCGACAAAAATAGGCTTTTCTGTATTTCTTTTCTCGGCATTAATACCTAACTTTGCACCAAGTAAAGTTAGTAAAGAAAGTATCAAAACAAGCAAACCCGGGTATTCTGGAGGACGCAGTGATGCATCTTCCAGAATTTTTCTTGTGTCACAACAAATCTCTTAAAACCATTGTTTTTCCAGGAAAAACAATTTGTTTTCATTTTGTTTTCGATGCAAAAACAATTTGTTTTCAACGGAAAAACAACTTGTTTTCAACGGAAAAACAATTTGTTTTCAGTGCAAATACAATTTGTTTTCAGTGCGAAAACAAAATGAAAACAATGCCGGCTGCTGACCGTTTTTTCAGAACGTGACGTAGGGTTGCAGGCGCTCGATGGCGTCGGACGGGAAGTCGGGAAGCAGACTGAGGTCGCTGAGCGAATGCAGGAGACCGTGCTGACGACGGTAGTCAACGATGGCACGTGCCTGATAATAATTGATGTAGGGATGGCGCTTCAGCTCGTTGAGCGAAAGCTGGTTGAGGTTCAACAAGCGGGGAGCAGGAGCCTGGATGATGAAAAACTGCTTGGCTTCTGAAGGAAAATTGGCGATTTCATCGAGCTGATCCACACTCACATAGCCTCCCAGGCGTCGCCCGTAGCGCAGTATTTCGGCTGAAAAATAGTCGCCAATGCCGGGCACAGTGCGAAGCGTTGCACTATCGGCTGTGTTCAAGACCACATGTTCGCCCATGGCTATCTTGTGTCGTCGGGGCAACGTGTCGGCAGCAGGAGACTGCCTGGCCACCAGCGTTGCGGCAGGGAGATAGTCGCTCGAAATATGAATGTAGGGTTCCAGTTCGCGGTATTGCTTCACAGTGAGGCCATACAGACGGGCAAAGTCTTCCTTTGTGCGAAACACGCCGCCGGCAGCTCTGTATTTGTAGATGCTGCGCACCTGCCATGGCTGCAGTCCCAAGCGAAGCAACTGGGTGCTGTCGGCCGTGTTGGGATCGAAGTTGAAACGCTCTGCCTTGACGGCTGTCGCCACACCAACGCCCACATAAGAAGCTGGACGGGCTTTCCTGGCCGAGTCGGCAAACACGCTGTCGAGCTGTTCTGTGGCAACATCTTCAAACTGGTTGCCCGTGAGATGCATCAACGCCACGGCCACGACGGCCACGCCAAGGAACCCCAGAATGACCTGTCGGTCGGACTTGTGAAGAACAAAGAACTCTGAAATGCGCATGTCGTCATTAGATGAGTCCGAACTGATGAAGGAAGATGAGCACAATGCACAGCGGCACGATGAAACGCACCGAGAACTGATAGGCACGGAAGAATCCCACCGATACGGTGCCCTGATTGGTGAACTCATCGCGCAACAAGCGCTGATCTACAAACCAACCCACAAACAAGCTGGTGAGGAAAGCTCCCAAGGGCAACATGATCTGTGCCGTGAGAACGTCGCAGAAATCCATCAATGAGACGCCAAAAAGGGCGATTCCATCGACAGCCCCCACACTGAGCGAACACAGCACAGCCAACACTGAGCACACGCTGGTGACAATCCAAGCGGCTTTCTTTCGCGAAAGGTGGAACTCTTCGCTAAAGAAAGCGGTGCCTATCTCGTGCATGGAAATGGTTGACGTTAGCGCTGCAAAGACCAACAGCGCATAGAACAGCACACCCATGACATAGCCAGCCAAAGGCATCAGGTCGAAAGCCTGCTGAAACACACTGGGCAGGGTGATGAAGATGAGCGAAGGGCCACTGTCTGGCTGCACACCCACGGAGAAGGCTGCAGGGAAAATCATCAGTCCCGCAAGAATGGCAATGAGTGTGTCTAAGAAGGCTATCTGTACGGCTGAACGCAGCAGATTGGTGTCACGCGAAAAATAACTGGCATAGGTGCACAGGCATGCCGTGCCCAGGGAGAGCGAGAAGAAAGCCTGTCCCAAAGCTTCGAGAAACACTGAATGGCTCACCTGTGAGAAGTCGGGACGCAGCAGAAACTCAACGCCAGCCATGGCTCCTGGCAGCGAACACGATGCAAGGATGATGACAAACAGCAGCACGAAGAGCAGGGGCATGAGCAGCTTGGATGCTCGCTCAATGCCTTTCTGAACACCACGCACCACCACCAGGTGGGTAATGACCACAAAGGTCACGGCCCACAGACAAGGATACCAGGGATCGGAGGAAAACGACTGGAAATAGTCTGCAACATCATCGGCATCGCCCTGCACAGTGTCCATGACCGATGCAAACAGATATTGCAGGCACCAGCCTGCCACAACGGCATAGAACCCCAGGATGATGGTGGCCGAAAAGATGCCCAAATAGCCCACCAGTCGCCACAGTTGCCGCCCGCCGGCAATATGGCCGTAGGCTCGCGCTGCATTGGCCTGAGAGTGACGGCCAATGATGAACTCGCTGATCATGCCGGGAATGCCCAGCAGCAAAATGCAACCGAAGTAGATCAGGATGAAGGCAGCACCCCCATTATGCCCGGCCATGAAGGGAAAACGCCACACATTGCCCAGTCCCACGGCGGAACCAGCCGTGGCCAAAATGATTCCCATGCGGGACGCAAAGTTACCTCGATTGTCCATAGCCTAAATCAATCCGAATTGGTGCAGGAATATGAAGATGATGCAAATGGGGCAGACATACTTCACCAGCAGCAAATAGAAATGGAACAAAGTTCCTCCGTAGAGAGTGCCCCAGTTGGTGAACTCGCCCCGCACAATGCGGTGCGGAACAAACCACCCAATGAGGATGCAGGTGAGGAAGCCCACAATGGGCAGGAATATCTGACCCGTAACGAAGTCGAAGATGACAAACAACGGGGTGCCCATGAGCTGCAACCCGTCGTAGGCACCCAGCGAAAACGAGCACAACACACCGATAATCGAGGTGGAAATCACTACAAGAAGAGTGGCTTCCTTGCGCGTGATGTGCATTTCTTCCTCGCAAAAAGCTGTGCTCACCTCAACCAAGGACATGAGCGACGTGAGGGCTGCCAGCGTGAGCAGGGCATAGAACATGAACGAAATGACATAGCCAATGACGGGCAATCCGGAAAAAGCCTGCTGAAACACATTAGGCAGGGTGATGAAGATGAGCGACGGACCGCTGTCGGGATTGATGCCCACAGAGAAGGCTGCAGGAAAAATCATCAAGCCTGCCAGAATGGCAACAAACGAGTCGATCAGGCCAATCTGAACAGCCGACTTCGTGAGATTGGTGTGTCTCGAGAAATAACTGGCATAGGTGCAGATGCAACCCATGGCAATGCTGAGCGAATAGAACGACTGGCCAAGCGCTGAAAGGAACACGTCGCTTGTGATCATCGACCAGTCGGGCTTCAGCAAGAACTCCACGCCTTTGCTCGCCCCGGGCAACATGCACGATGACACCACAATGACAAGCAATAATATAAATAAGGTGGGCATGAACAGTTTCGAAGCCTTTTCGATGCCGTCGCGAATGCCGTTCTTCACAATCAGATAGGTCATGAGCATGATGAGCGTCAAACAGAACACAGGCTTCACGGGGTTGGCCGAGAATTCTTCAAAGTAGGTCTTGAAATATTCGGGGTCGCCTTGCAGATGTCCTATCAGCGAAGCCCACAAGTACTGCAGGCACCAGCCTGAAACAACGGCATAATAGCCCGTGATGAGAAAGCCCGTGAGTACACTCATGTAGCCAATCAGCGACCAAACGCTGCGGCCTGCTATCATGCGATAGGCCTGAGCCGTGTTGGCATGGCCATGACGCCCGATGATGAACTCGCTGATCATGCAGGGAATGCCCAACAGGAGCACACACAAAATGTAAATCAGAATGAACACGGCACCGCCATTCTGACCAGTCATATAAGGGAAACGCCACACGTTGCCCAGACCCACTGCCGAACCGGCCGTGGCCAGGATTACACCCAACTTCGATGCGAATTTAGCTCTTTCCTTATCAGCCATTCTTTGTCTTTACCTAAAAACGTTTTCTTATATTTTACCTAAAACATTGCAAAAGTATAAAAAAATTCTTGTTTTTACATCCTATTTGATAATAAAGATGCAAAAAAAGGTGCAAATTATAAGAAAAAGCACCTTCAACGCCAATGGAAAGTCAGCAAAACTAAGGCAAATCATCCTTCCACAACCGGAAAGGATTCTCCCGCAGGTGGGAATTATAGAAACGGCGGTCGCCTGTAACTTCCTTACCGATGAAATCAGGCTTTTCAAAAGGTTCAGCGGGGGCCGAAAGCTCCACTTCGGCCATGACCAGCCCATCGTTATCGCCATAAAACTCGTCTACTTCAAAAGTGTGCTTGCCGGCTTTTACCAAATAGCGTGTCTTGTCGATGATGCCTGGCTCGCACAACAGAAAGAGCTGACTGGCCTCTTCCGGGGCAATCTCTTTCTCAAATTCATAACGGCTGAGCCCCCCGTCGAGCGACGGTCCTTTGATAGTGAGGTAGGCACGGTTGTCCCGTTGGCGCACCCTCACGGTGCAACCGTGCCCACTCGCCAGGTAGCCTTGCCTGATATGGCTGCTACTGGTGGCCAATTTGCGATAAGAAGAGTCCCTGACAAGGAACTTGCGTTCTATCTCCAGTCCGCTCATGCAGCAAGCCAAATGGTATAGATGAGCCACAGCAGGGCAAAGCCCACCAGGAGTCCAAAAATCCATTTCACCACTTTCTCAGCCTTGGCGGCCTCTTTCTGCTCGTGAGCACGCTGCTTGGCATTCATGTGCTTCTCTTCTTGTTTTCTCTTAGACATGGTTATTATTTGATTTGGTTAGTTATTATTTCTGCAAGCCATCATTCGCCTTCATCACCGGGGAATCCATCATGCTATTCCTCTTCGTTCACAGGGAACTCATCATGCTATTCCTCTTCGTTCACAGGGAACTCCATCAGGTAGGCTTTGATGAATCCATCAATCTTGCCGTCCATCACTCCATCCACGTCGCTGGTCTGATAGTTGGTACGGTGGTCTTTCACCCTGCGGTCGTCGAACACATAGGAACGTATCTGGCTGCCCCACTCTATCTTCTTCTTTCCAGCCTCAATCTTGGCCTGAGCCTCCAGTCGTTTCTTCATGGCACGGTCGTAGAGCTGCGACTTCAGCAGCAACAGTGCCTTGGCTTTGTTCTTCGGTTGGTCGCGAGTCTCAGTGTTCTCAATAAGGATTTCCTCTTCCTCACCGGTGTCGGGGTCGGTGTACCAATAACGCAGTCGCACGCCCGACTCCACCTTATTTACATTCTGTCCGCCTGCACCGCTGGAGCGAAACGTGTCCCAGGAGAGTTTGGCTGGGTCTACGTAGACTTCGATGGTGTCGTCGACAAGCGGCGTCACGAAGACCGAGGCAAAGGAAGTCATGCGCTTGCCTTGGGCATTGAAAGGCGAAACGCGCACCAACCGATGCACACCGTTCTCGCTTTTCAGGAATCCGTAGGCATATTCTCCGCCCTCAATCTGCATGGTCACGCTCTTGATGCCGGCCTCGTCGCCATCCTGCAAGTCGCTCACCGTCACCTTGTGGCCATGTGCTTCGGCCCAGCGCATGTACATTCGCATGAGCATCGAAGCCCAGTCCTGGCTCTCTGTGCCACCGGCACCGCTGTTAATCTTCAGCACACAGTCCATGGGGTCTTCCTTCTGGCGCAGCATGTTCATCAGTTCCAGTTCCTCAATGGCATCGATGGCCTGTTGGTAGTCGTGTTCCACTTCCTCTTCTGTGACCATCTCGTCCTTGTAGAAGTCGAAGGCCAAGCGCAGTTCGTCAGCCTTCAGTCGCACGTCGTTATAGGCATCAATCCATTTCTTGATGGCCTTCACCTTCTTCATCTGCTCTTCTGCCCGCTTGCGGTCGTCCCAGAAGTCGGGAGCCTGGGTTCGCAGATCTTCTTCCTCGAATTCTACTTGTTTTTCGTCTATTTTCAGGTAGTGCCTCAGTTTGTCGGCCCTATCCAGCACATCTTTCAGTTGATCTTGTGT
>CACXUV010000024.1 GCA_902770845.1 uncultured Prevotellaceae bacterium | reverse complement strand
TGCGCAATGGGGTTCCATTGTAATCGAAAAGCGGCGGGGCAGATGACAAAAAGAAAGCGTGTTAGCGCGTAACAGTCTAATGACCGATTTGGGTTTAAAATTCTGCTGGTACAGTTTTAACTGAACACGAAGACACAAAGTTTTTTCTCTTCTGCATCCAGAACTTTGTGCCTTCGTGTCTTCGTATTTCCTGTTAATAGCCAAATATTTCCTGCGTCGACACGCGCTTCAAGGGGCCATACTGCTGCAGGGCCTGCATGTCGAGTTCCTTCTCGTCGCCCAGGATGATGTAGCGATAAGTCTTTCGGGCCATGTGCTGTTGCTCAAAGCGCACCACATCCTGCAGTGTGAGATTGGGCAAGGCATTGTAGATGCGCTCGTTCAGATCGTAGTCAATGCCACGCTGCCTGGCCATGAGCCACGCATTGATCAGTCCGAACTTGGTGGTGCGCTGACTGGCCAGCCGTTTCTGCAGAGCATCCTTGGCAACCTGGAAGGCATTCTCGCTTTGGGGAATGCTATCGAGAATGGCGTGGAACTGGCGCACGCAGTCCATCATCTTGTCGTTCTGCGTGATGATGTGGGTGAAGTAGTATTCCGGATCGCCCTGGTACTGCGGCTGGCGATAGAGCGCAAAGGCATTGTAAGCCAGGCCGCGAGCTTCGCGCAGTTCCTGGAACACCACCGTGTTCATGCCACCTCCGTAATACTCATTGAAGAGAGCCTGCACGGGAGCCTCGTCGGCATTCCACTGCAGCAGTTCGTTGTGATACATGCGCATGTAGATGTTCTTGGCAGCGAAGGGAGCCAGGAGAATTTCGTTTTCAGGCGTGGCCTGCATGGTGTAGTGACGGCCTTCGGGTACTTTCTGCAGGGGAGCAGACAGCGTTGCAAGGTGGGGAGCCAGCGACTCGGCCAGACTCTTTTCGTCCAGCGGTCCATAATATAATATGGTGTGCTCATACTGCGAAAGGTTCTTCAGCAGGTCGAGCAACTCCTGCGGATTGGTCTCAGCCAGCTGCTGTGCCGTGAAGTCGTTGCGCAGGCTGTTGTAGGGGCCGTAGATGCCATACTCCACCAGGTACTGGAAGTTGGTGCGCTGGTCGGTCTTTGCATCCATGCGTCCTTTCTCGCGAATGGCAATGAACTGCTGGTAAGCATCCTGATCCACCTTGGCACGGTTCATCAGGTGTTCCAGCAGGGCCAAAGCCTCAGCCATGTTCTCGCTCAAGCCACTGAGACTGACGGTGAGGCTGCGGTCGCCCACATTGATATTGTAGCTGCAAGCCAATTTGTAGAACTGCTGCTTCAGCTGCTCAGCCGTGAGCGAGTCGGTGCCCAGATAGCCCAGATAGTCCCTGGCATAGTTGTAGCGCACGTCGCTCTCATCGCCAAACTCATAATAGAACGACAACTGGAAGCGGCCATTCTCAACGTTCCTGACACTGACAATGGGCACATCCGTCTGAGGCACCGCACCGAATGTCAGGTCTTTCTTGAAGTCGACGAACTTCGGTTCGATGGGCTTCACTTCGCTGTTCTGAATCTCCTTTACGAAGTCGCTCACCATGTCACGGTTGGTGGAAATTGGCGTAATCTGCGGCTTGTCAATCTTCTTTTGCGTGGGGTCTACGCCCTGACGCTTGTACACAGCCACATAGTTGTCGCCAAAGTGGCGGTTGACAAAGTTCACAATCTGCTCCTTCGTCATGCCTTCCAGGCGCTCGATGGTCTTCACTTCCCGTTCCCAGGGCGTGCCGTTGACAAAAGCCTGCACAAACATGTTGGCACGGGCACGGTTGCTCTCAAGCGCGTTGTAGTACTGCAGCTTCAGGTTGTTCACCACCGACGGCAACAGGTCGTCGCTGAAGTCGCCCTTCTTCAGTTTCTCAATCTCTTCGAGCAACAGCGCGCGCACCTCGTCGAGCGTCTGTCCCTCGCGTGGCGTTCCTGCCAGGATGAACAGCGAATAGTCCATCATGGGCTGCACACCACCGAAAGCCTGCAGCATCTTCATTTGCTGGTTGATGTCAAGGTCGAGCAGTCCGGCCGTGCCGTTGCTCAGCATCGACTCAATCACCTGCAGCGTGTCGGTCTGCAACGACGAAGCACGGTCGAAGCGATAGCCCATCCAGAAGGTCTCCGCCTCAAGACCAACAACGGTCGTGTCGACGGGGGCCGTCAGTTCGGCAGGAGCCGGGAAGCTGGGCTGCTCCACCTGGTTCACCCTCTTGCCGTCCATGGTATAGTCTGAGGCATTGGCTTTCCAGTCCCCAAAATACTTCTTGATGATGGCTATCACCTCGTCGGGGTCGAAGTCGCCCGCCATGCAGATGGCCACATTGTTGGGCACATACCACTTCTTGAAATATTCCTTGATGTTGGTGATCGAAGGATTCTTCAGGTGTTCCTGCGTGCCAATGGTGGTCTGCGTGCCGTAGGGGTGGTTGGGAAACAGCTTGGCCAGCAAGGCATTATAGAGCTTGTCAGTGTCGTCGGTCAGGTGGATGTTGTACTCTTCATAGACAGCTTCCAGTTCGGTGTGGAAGCCACGAATCACCATGTTCTGAAAGCGGTCGGCCTGAATTCTGGCCCAGTTTTCCACCTCGTTCGAGGGAATGTCTTCCGTGTAGCACGTCACGTCGTTGCTGGTGTAGGCGTTGGTTCCCTCAGCGCCAATGGCCGACATCAGCTTGTCGTACTCATTGGGAATGAAGTACTGGGCCGCCAACTGGCTCACCGAGTCTATTTCGTGATAGGCCTGTCGACGCTCAGCAGGGTCGGTCAGCGTGCGATACTTCTCATAGCGCTGCTCAATGTCGGCCAGCAGCGGAGCCTCCTTCTCCGGGTCGGTCACGCCAAACTTATCGGTTCCCTTGAACATCAGGTGCTCCAGGTAGTGAGCCAGTCCCGTCGTTTCGGCAGGATCGTTCTTCGACCCCGTGCGCACGGCAATGTACGTCTGAATGCGCGGTTCCTCCTTGTTCACCGAAAGATACACCTTCAGACCATTTTCCAGGGTGTAGATGCGGGTCTCCGACAGGTCGCCCTTCACCTCTTCGTAATCTTTGCTACATGCAGTGAGTAGCCACGCTGCGCAACAGGCCATCAAGGCCGTTGCCAGCATTCTTGTTTTTGTTCTCATCGTTTGTTGAAATTATCTTTGAAATATGTGTTTCCGTACTATTCGCCGAACAGCTGTTTCAGCGGATTGTCGTCTGGCTGTTTCTTGAAGAAGTCGGGAGCCGTTTCCTTGATTTGCTGCCACAGTTTCCGGGCTTCGTCCCTGTTTCCCTTGAGCAGATGGCATTTGGCGCGGCAGTTCAGCAGCAAGGGCTTTTGCTGAGCAGTCATGGCAGGTGCCACCAGCGTGAGGGCGTCAAGATAAAGCAGGGTGCGGTCGGCCCCAAGCACATCGTAGCCCAGGTCGTAGGCAAACAGGTTGCAGAAATACAGGCTGTTGATGTAGCCCTCCATGCTCCTGACCGTTCTGTATTTCTCGATTTCAGCCTCGACAAAGGCCACGTCGTCTTCCAGCAGTTTCTTGCCCAGTGCCTTGTCGCCACTGCGATAGGTGGCTACAGCCCTGAGCGCTTCGGTGGTAAACACGTAGAGTCTTGACGAAGCGTCATGCTCATGACCGGCACCTGAATAATCGGCTATTTTCCGGAGATAGCGATTGCAGAAATCGCTGCACTCCTGATAGTGCTGTCTGACGACGTACAAGTCGGAAGCTATTCCCAGTACGCCCATGCAAAGCGCATCCATCTTCACCTCCTTGTCGTCGATGGCTTCATCAATCAGTTGTCCTGCCAGCTGCAGGTTTCCCGCAGCAGCAGCCGTTACGGCCTCAGTGATGCATGTGTTTCCGTCCCGATACAGGGCTATGTCGGTTCTAAACACGTTCTGCCACATCCTGGGCAGTCCGCCTCGCTCCCACACCTCGGTGAGCGTCTGGCCGTTTTCCTGCACGAAGGTGAGCGTGTGGCAGTGGTCGCTCAGCCAGTGAATGTCGCAGCGGTGGCCCACCTCAAGGAGCGTGGTGTCGCTCTCATACTGAATGGTGTTGGTAGAATAGCACTGCAACACGTTGCCGCCGGCCACGACATCCACCACCATCGAATGGCCCGGCCCATAGGTCTTCCACCTCGTTGGCAACGGCTGTCGCTGGCCAGTGCCATCGGGATGGGCGGCGGCACCTGTGCGCACCCACCACCCGGCAAACTTCCCGGCCTTGAGGCTCTTGTCGGCAGCCTTGCCTTCCAGCATGAGGAAGGCCGTTGCCACTTCGGGCTCCAGCACCTTCTCATACACTTCGGTGATGAACTCGCCCAGCTTGCTCATGTTGGGCCACCTGTCATTATACCACTTGAAGAAGAACCGCTGGTCGTCTACGTTGAACACCTGCGTGCCATGCCCGTCGCTGCCCTGCGGCTTCTCGCCCGTATTGAGCAGGGGGTAAGGCTCGCGAATTTCCACCGACAACTGGCTCCACTGCGTGCTGCTGTGCGATGGTCTGTAGGAAACGAGCAGTCCCACCGAGTCGGCAGCATACTTGTACTGGCTGAACGACGGCACCCTTGTGCGTCCATCCTGATAGATGAAGCGCTGCAGCCTATACAGCCCTTCCGGCTTCTGTGCCGTCTGGGCAGAGCCGCCCAGCACAGCAAGCAGCACCATGAGTGAAGCAGAAAGAAAGCGTCTCATTGGCAAAAAAAGTGTTGGAAGATATTTTTTAGGGGTGGGAAACCTGAGTTTCTTAATTCTCATAGTCAATCTCATGGTCGAGTTTGGAAAGGAAGTCGTCGTAGACCTCCTGCTCCACATCGCCCATGGCATATTCCTTCTCGGCATCCTTGCGAATCTCGGCAATCCAGGCGCGTCGAGCCCGCACATAGTCTTCGCGAATGCGCTCGCAGGCAGCCTCGTTCAGTTCGCTGAAGTGATAGTAGTCCAGGATCAACTGGTAGCTCCACGCCCAGCGGTAGTCACTGTAGTTGTCGTTGATTTCGGCAAAGCGGTCGAGCACCTGCATGATGTTCTCGATCGAGCCGCTCTTGATGTCGCCGACGAGCCGCTGTTCCTCCGTCTCGGGCAGCAGCAGGCCCGACAGGTCGGTCCAGGGTCCCTTGCCCACGTCCGACTTTGGTTTGCCGAAGAAGCCTTCCTTCGTGGCACGCTTCAGCACGGCACCCATGTAGATGCGCAGCGCAATGTCGTAATACTTCAGTCCCTTCCTGAGCGAAGAGGCATTGATCACATATTCATGGAAGTTATAGGTCGACACGTTGTCGCCCGAAGCGCTGCGCAGCATTTCCAAAATCTTGATGCCTTGCAGAATCTCGCCCACGGTGAAGGGGCTGAGCCAGTCGAAGTTGATAATCGACTTCTTCGACAGCTTGGAGCGCTTGTCGCGCTTGGGCCATTTCTTGATGTCGCGATACAGGCCCACGGTCGTGATGTTACGGCCCGGCACGATGTACATCGTTTCGCCGTAAGCCATGAGATAGGAGAAAGGCAGGTTGCGCGTGTCAGGGTGGTGCATCAGTTTGCCGAAGCACACGCTGAAGGCACCGATGGTGGCCGGCATGAGCACATAGCTGCCCGAGGCCGTCTTGGTGCCGCGCTCCAGGGTGCCATAGTGCATGGGCCCCATCTTGTAGGCATGGTTCGAGAAGTTGGAGTTCGACCCGGCATTGTAGAACGAGAACTGTCCGCCAATGAGCAGGCTCGACTTGTGGTGGCTGGCCGAGAAGGGCCCGCAGAACGCGGCACACGCCTCGCCGTTGGCCATGAACGAGTTGGCAAAGAACAGGCTGGCCTCGGCTGTGAAGCCATTGGTGATCTGGCATGCCTCGCCCACGAAGCAGTCCTGCATCTTCACCGAGTTGTTGATGGAGCAGCCGTCGCAGATGATGCTGTTTTCGCAGATGACACCCGTGCCGATGTAGACGCTGGCATCTTCCGAACTCAGGATGGTGCATTCCGACAGGCGTGCCGCACCGCTAATCTCGCAGTCGCCCTTCACCACCGTGTTGGTTATTTCCTTGGTGTTGATAATCTTCACGCGGTTGCCAATGATGCCCCGGTCGGGTGTCGATACGCGCACCTCGTCGTCGATGAGTTGCTGCAGGCGCCTGGTCAGTTCCTTGTCGGCATGATACTTCACCATGAAGGCAGCCAACTGCGAGTTCAGCTCGCGGAAGAGCGTCACGTTGCCATCGCCCATTTCGTTGAGCACCGAGATGGTCGAGCCGGCGCCGTATGTGGCCCCTTCGGTGGTCTCGATGGTCGAAATGTTCGAGATGTAGCAGTCGTCGCCAATGGTATAGTTGTTGATGAAGTTGCCCACCTTTTCAATCAGGCAGTCGTTGCCCACCTCCACATTGCGCAGGGTGGCATCGTTGATGCCCGAATGCTTCATAAAGCCCTTGCTCACCTCCACCTGCTTGTGGAACGCCCCCAGGCGAATGTCGCCATAGAACACCACACGGTGGAAGTTGTAGGGTCTGAAGTCGGTAGCCACCCACACTCGTGTCCAGTCCTCAGCCCAGCAGCCGTTCTGCTCAAACACTTGTATTTCTTCTTGCGAAAGTTGTCTGTAGTCTGTCATCTATTTTAAATATTATGTTACGCGCGGCAAATATACGTAAAATATCCGACAAAACTATATCATTGAGAGTTTTTTTTGCCAATCTTCAACTTTGCGTCTCAACTTCAGCCCCATGCAGTCGCGAGCGTAGAGTGCGAAGAGCCGTCAAGACGACCTGCTGCGCAACATCAATGCCACCGCAACCCTGCTGCGCTATTCGGTTGAGGAGAACAACAACAGGTGGAGCACGTTCTATGCCTACACATGGCCCAACTATAACGTGTGGGGATGCTACCAGAACGAGGTGCAGTACATGAAGACATGGCTTGTTCAGCGCATGGATTGGCTCAACACGTCATTAACTATTCCTCAATGACAGGGTACAGGAAGTCGTTGTAGGGATATTTCTGCACGTGCAGCTCGCGCACCTTTTTGTAGAGCACGGCGCGCAGCTCGTCGATATTCTCCTTTTCCCGGGCCGAAATGAAGAGGCAGTCGCCCTGCATCTTGGCCATCCACGTCTGCTTGAGCGTGTCGAGCGAAATGTTTTCGCGCGTGGGCGGTGTCAGGTCGTCTTCGTCCTGGGGCGTCCAGCTGTAGGCATCAATCTTGTTGAAGAGCAGCATCTGCGGCGTCTCGGCACAGCCCAGGTCGGCCAGTGTTTGCTCCACCACCTTGATCTGTTCCTCGAAGTCGGGGTGGCTGATGTCGACCACGTGCACCAGCAGGTCGGCCTCGCGCACCTCGTCGAGCGTCGACTTGAACGACTCCACCAGGTCGGAGGGCAGCTTGCGAATGAAGCCCACGGTGTCGGCCAGCAGGAAGGGCAGGTTGTCGATGGCCATCTTGCGCACGGTGGTGTCGAGCGTGGCAAACAGCTTGTTCTCGGCAAACACGTCGCTCTTGGCCAGCAGGTTCATGAGCGTGCTCTTGCCCACGTTGGTATAGCCCACGAGTGCCACGCGAATCAGGCGTCCTCGGTTCTTGCGCTGGGTGGTCTTCTGCTGGTCTATCTCCTTCAGGCGCTGCTTCAGCAGGGTGATGCGCTGCAAGATGATGCGGCGGTCCATCTCCAGCTGTGTCTCGCCGGGGCCACGCAGTCCCACGGTGCCTTTGCCGCCGCCACCACCCGAGCCGCCGCCCTGGCGTTCCAGGTGGGTCCACAGGCGCTGCAGTCGGGGCAGCATGTAGCGGTGCTGCGCCAGCTCCACCTGGGCCTTGGCCTCGGCCGTCTGGGCCCGCATGGCGAAGATGTCGAGTATCAGACTGGTGCGGTCGAGAATCTTCACCTGCAGTTCCTTCTCGATGTTGCGCATCTGCTTGGCACTCAGCTCGTCGTCGAAGATCACCATGCCCACGGGCTCCGGTGCATCTTCCTGTGCGGCCAGCCCGTCGCTCTCGGCTTGTTTCTCCCACTCTTCATAGGCATCCTGGCACTGCTGTATGTAGTGCCTTATTTCCTGCAGCTTGCCACTGCCCACGTAGGTGGTCTGACTGGGGCCGGCCACCTTCTGCGTGAACCGCTTCACGGTGCGGGCACCGGCGGTGGTGGCCAGAAATTCCAGTTCGTCCAGATATTCGCGTGTCTTGGCTTCGTCCTGATCCTTGGTTATGAGTCCCACAAGCACAGCCGTTTCGGCCTTGGCTTCTGAGATAACAAATTCTTTCATGCTATATTTATTCTGTTTTGCGTGCAAAAATAATAAATCTCGGCGAATTACGCAAAAGAAAAGTCTACAAACTGTTGTGCACGGGAAAACGCATTTATGAAAAATCTTTACAAACACCCCTCTGAGATTGGCTCAAAATCAAACGGATTTCCTTTGGTCGGAAATTTTTGAATTATGGGCATTTCCATATACTGCTGACTATCAACCGCTTGCAAAAAGCGGCCCTCTCGCTGCACCGCAACGGAGGCCCCGTTAGGGCGCAACGGGGGCCCCGTTCGGCCCCAACGGGCGTGCCATTTGCCTGCAACGGGGGCACCATTGCAGGCAAACGGGGCCTCCGTTCATGCTTCTTCTTCATTCTTCTCCACCAAAACGACCGTCCCGATGCTCCCAAACGGGACTTTTCTGCTCCAGAAGGGGGTGCTGGGAGAGTAGTTTTTTCTATGAATTATTTTTACAAAACAGTCATCCTTAAAACATTTTCAGGCTCTGGGCCGAAACTTTATAGCCACATTTCGAGGCTTTTTCAGGAAAAATCATTATCTTTGCAGCAAACTTACCAACCACTAATCTACAATGAGACGAAACTTCATGACCATCCTTGCTGCCATCGTGTGCGCCACAGCACTCGGTCAGCCGCGCTACGACTATGCCCGGCTGAAGACCGAACGCCTGGATCGCGGCGTGGTGGCAGTGAAGCAGACCGACGGCAAGGTGGCCGTGCTATGGCGCATCTTGCGCGACGACAGGAAGGGAGAGCCCTTCGACGTTTACCGCAATGGCGAGAAACTGAACAACGAGCCCCTGCAGACGGGCGGCTCGATGTTCATCGACGAACAGCCGCTCAGCGGCGATGCCACCTACGAGGTGCGCGGCGGAGTGGCCACGGGCAGCTGCACGCTGCAGGCCGACGCGCCCCAGGGCTACCTGCCCGTGAAGATAGAAAAGCCGGCCAACGGGCGCACGCCCGACGGACGACAGTTTTCCTATTCGGCCAACGATGCCACCGTGGCCGACGTGGATGGCGACGGAACCTACGAAATCATCCTGAAATGGGACCCCTCGAACGCGCGCGACAATGCTCACGACGGCTTCACCGGCCCCACCCTCTTCGACTGCTACCGACTGAGCGGCGAACGCCTGTGGCGCATCAACATGGGCCCCAACATCAGGTCGGGAGCCCACTACGTGCCCTTCATTGCCTACGACCTTGACGGCGACGGCCGTGCCGAACTGTTGGTGAAGACAGCCGACGGCACCATCGACGGCACCGGCACCGTGCTCGGCGATTCCACCGCCGACTATCGCCACGGTGCCCGCGAGGCCCTGGCCAAACTGGTGGACGGGCGCAACCCCGAGGTGGAGAAGCAGGAGGCCGAAATGCAGAAGATGCGACAGGAGTGGGAGCAGATGAGGCGCAACGGACAGACGCCCAACCGCCGCGACATGATGAGACGCATGCGCGGACGCGGCACCCAGACTGCCCACAACGAGGGGCGCATCCTGAGCGGACCGGAAAGCATCACCGTGTTCGACGGCCTCACCGGGCGCGCACTCGACACCAAGCCCTACATGCCCGAAAGGGGCGAGCTGAAAGACTGGGGCGACACGCGCGGCAACCGCTCGGAGCGCTATCTGGCCGGCGTGGGCTACTTCGGCGGCACCACGGCGTCGGCCTTCTTCTGCCGGGGCTACTACACCCGCACCGTGATTGCAGCATGGGACTGGGACGGACACGAACTGAAAAGCCGCTGGATCTTTGACACCAACACGCCCGAATGGGCCAGCTATGCCGGACAGGGCAACCACAACCTGCGCGTGGCCGACGTCGACGGCGATGGCTACGACGAGATTACCTACGGCTCGATGGCCGTGGACAACGACGGACGCGGACTCTACAACACAGGCTTCGGCCACGGCGACGCCATTCACCTCACGGCCTTCGACCCCACCACCGACGAACTGCAGGTATGGGACTGCCATGAGAACAAACGCGACGGAAGCGACTTCCGCGATGCGCGCACGGGCAAGGTGTTGTTCCAAATCAAGAGCAAGACCGACGTGGGGCGCGCCATGGCGGCCGACATAGACCCCACCAACCCGGGCGTGGAAATGTGGAGCACCGACAGCCACGGCATTCGCAACATCAAGGGCGACGTGGTGAGCACGGCCAAGGATGCCAACGACCCGCAGCACGACAACACGCTGGTGATCAACGGCAAATACCTGCCCGTGAACTTCGGCATCTGGTGGGACGGCGACCTGCTGCGCGAGCTGCTCGACCACGAAACGGTGTCGAAGTTCAACTGGAAAGAAAAGACCATCGACGTGGTGCAGAAGCTCGACGGCTCGTTCAACAACGGCACGAAGTCGAACCCCTGCCTGCAGGCCGACGTGCTGGGCGACTGGCGCGAAGAGGTGATCATGCGCGACAGGGAGTCGACCGAGCTGCGCATCTACGTGTCGACCATCCCCACCAGCTACCGCATCAACTGCCTCATGCAGGACATTCCCTACCGCCTGTCGGTGGCTGCCGAGAACGTGGGCTACAACCAACCGCCCGAAACGGGATTCTATCTGGGACCCGACCGCACCGACTATGTGAAATAAGTTCTTATATGAAAACAATGAAAAAACTATTCCTTTTCCTACTGTTGCTGGCCGCCACATCCGTGCAGGCCACCGAGGCCACCATCAGTTCGCCCAACGGCAAACTCACCGTGAGCGTGAACGACCAGGGGGGCCAGGCCACCTACTCTGTGACACTCGACGGCCAGACAGTGCTGCTGCCGTCGCGCCTGGGACTGAAGGCCAA
The DNA here is from genome assembly GCA_902770845.1 of uncultured Prevotellaceae bacterium. Taxonomy (GTDB): domain Bacteria; phylum Bacteroidota; class Bacteroidia; order Bacteroidales; family Bacteroidaceae; genus Prevotella. Next base: position 17,071 of record CACXUV010000024.1, on the reverse strand, counting down.
CTTTGCCGACTTCAGCCAGGGGCTGCACATCACCGCCACCAAGGAGGGCACAACCAGCAACCACTACCAGATGCGACAGGCAAAGCAGTCGGACGTGAGCTTCACGGCCAGCACACTGCTGGTGAGCCTGGCCAACGACAAACAGCAAAACATGCAGGTGGAGTTTGTGGTGAAAGACAACGACGTGGCCTTCCGCTACCTCATTCCGCGCCAGCAAGACGACCAGCCCAAGGCTGCCGTGATCGAGCAGGAAGCCACCTCGTTCCGCATGCCCGACGGAACCACCACCTTCCTGTGCCCCCAGATAGACCCCATGACGGGATGGGAGCGCACCAAGCCCAGCTATGAAGAGGAATACAAGGCCGACGCCCCCATGACCGACAAATCGAAATTCGGACAGGGCTACACCTTCCCCTGTCTGTTCAGAACCAGCGTAGGGGCATGGGTGCTCATCTCGGAAACGGGCGTGTCGGGCCTCTACTGCGGCTCACACCTGAGCGACTTCAGCACCGACAACGGCTACACCGTGGCCTACCCGCAGCCCGGCGAGAACAACTCGTTCGGCTCAACAGGGGCCTCCATACCCCTGCCCGGGCTCACACCCTGGCGCACCATCACCGTGGGCACAACGCTGAAGCCCGTGGTCGAGACCACCATTGCCTACGACGTGGTGCAGCCGCTCTATCAGCCCAGCGAGGACTATCAGGGCGGACGCTACACCTGGTCGTGGCTCATCTGGCAGGACAACAGCATCAACTACGACGACCAGGTGAAGTTCATCGACCTGGCTGCTGCCATGGGCTACGAGTTCTGTCTGGTCGACAACTGGTGGGACCAGAACATTGGCCGCGAAAAGATGGCACGACTGTCGGAATATGCCCAGTCGAAAGGTGTGTCGCTGCTGCTCTGGTACAACAGCAACGGCCACTGGAACGATGCTCCGCAAACGCCACGCAACTGCATGGACACACCGGCTGCACGCGACCGCGAAATGGCCTGGCTCAAGAGCATCGGCGTGAAAGGCATCAAGGTGGACTTCTTTGCCGGCGACAAGCAGGAGACCATGCAGCTCTATGAAGACATTCTCTTCGACGCCAACCGCTACGGCCTGCAAGTGGTGTTCCACGGCTGCACGCTGCCACGCGGCTGGGAGCGCATGTACCCCAACTTCGTGGCGAGCGAAGCTGTGCTGGCCAGCGAGAACGTTTATTTCTCTGACTATCACGCCAAGCAAGAGCCTTTCCAGCTCACCATGCACCCCTTCTGCCGCAATGCCGTGGCCACGATGGACTGGGGCGGCGTGATCATGAACAAACAGCTATCGAAAGACAACAGGAGCCGACACGCACGCCAGACGACCGACGTGTTCGAAATGGCCACGGCCTTCACCAACCAGACCGCCGTGCAGTGCGTGGCCATGCAGCCCAACAACCTGCAGGAACTGAACGAGACGGAGCTGAACTTCCTGAAGGGCCTGCCCACAACATGGGACGAGACGCGCTTCGTCGACGGCTACCCGGGCCGCTACGTGGTGCTGGCACGCCGCCACGGAGCGCAATGGTATGTGGCCGGACTGAACGCCACCAGGCAACCACTCAAGCTGAGCATAGACGCAGCCCGGTTTGGCGTGAAGAACCAGCTTTGCGACCGCACCGACAAGAAGAACGGAGCCACCACTGCCGTGCAAACGGCACTGAAGACCAACAAGAAAGGCATGGCCGAAATTGTGATGCAGCCCAACGGCGGCATCGTGCTGTTCTGAGAACACAAAGTAACTAAAAGATAACAAGAACTATGAAGCTAAGCAAACTTTTCCTGACACTGGCCCTCGCTGCCACGTGTCTCACAACCCAGGCGGCCAGCAACAACCCCTACAGCATCTACACGGCCAACCTGCCGTTTACCATGCCGGAGGTGACAGCACCCACGTTTCCCAACCGACTGGTGAACCTGCGCGACTTCGGGGCTGTGGGCAACGGCACACAACTGTGCACCGAAGCATTCGAAAAGGCCATCAAGACCCTGAGCGAGCAGGGCGGCGGACGCCTCGTGGTGCCACGCGGCGTGTGGTTCACGGGCCCCATCGTGCTGCGCTCCAACATCGACCTGCATCTGGAGCAGGGAGCCATCATTCTGTTTTCGGGCGACATCAGCCTCTACCCCGTCGTCGAAACGGTCTATGAAGGCAAGGTCACGCGCAAGTGTCAGTCGCCCATCAGCGGCCAAGACCTGCTGAACGTGGCCATCACAGGACGCGGAGTGATTGACGGCAACGGACAGAACTGGCGCCCGCTGAAACGCTGGAAAGTGACCGACAAGCAGTGGGAGAAGCTGACCAGCGATGGCGGCGTGATGTCGAAGAAAAAGGATTTGTGGTATCCTTCGGAAGACCACATCCGCCTGCGCCCCGTGCTGCTGCACCTGAACAACTGCCGCAACGTGCTCATTCAGAACGTGGCACTGCAGAACTCGCCGGCATGGAACATTCACCCGCTAATGTGCGAAAACATCATCATCGACGGTGTGACCGCACGCAACCCCTTCTACGCACAGAACGGCGACGCACTCGACCTGGAGTCGTGCCGCAATGCGCTGGTGGTGAACTCTACGTTTGATGCCGGCGACGACTGCATCTGCATGAAGAGCGGAAAAGACGAGGAAGGCAGAAAGCGCGCACGGCCCTGCGAAAACGTGGTGGTGAGCGGCTGCACAGTGTTTGCCGGACACGGTGGCTTCACCGTGGGAAGCGAGATGAGCGGCGGCATCAGGAACGTGCTGGTGAAAGACTGCCAGTTCCTGGGAACCGACGTGGGCGTGAGGTTCAAGAGCACCCGTGGACGTGGTGGCGTGGTGGAGAACATCTTCATCAACGGCATTTCGATGTATAACATCATTGAAGATGCCATAATCTTCGACATGTACTACGGCGGAAAGTCGGTGACCGACGAAATGGACGGCATTGAGCAGGGCAGCGGCAAGACACTGCTGGTGCCCGATGAGACGACACCCATCTTCCGCAACATCACCATCGAGAACATCATTTGCCGTGGTGCCAGCCGCGCACTCTACTTCAACGGACTGCCCGAGATGCCCATCAAGAACATCACGCTGCGCAACATCAACATCAGCGCCGACAAGGAGGGACTGTTCAACTACTGCGAAGATGTGAAAAAAGAGAACGTGAACATCATCAGCACCAAATAGAAACACGAAGACACGAAGACACAAGGTTCAAGATGCAGAAGAGAAAACCTTTGTGTCTTTGTGTCTTCGTGTTTAGTTTTAAAAAAACTCCTGCTTGTTCTCTATTCTGACGCGCTGCTTTTTTCCCGTTTGATCACGTAGCGTTGGTAATAGCTCAGCAACAGCGTGGTGAGCGGCAGGGCGATAATCATGCCCAACATGCCCAGAAGCGAACCCCAGATGCTGAGCGACAACAGGATGATGGCGGCATTGAGGCCCGTGACCTTGCCCATGATCTTCGGCGTGAGGAAGCCGTCCTGAATGGTTTGCACCACTGCAAAGACTGCCAGTACCAGGAGCATGATGAGCCAGAAGTTCTGCCCCGTTTCTACCGATTTGGCCAAGGCCAGGACAGCACAGGGAATGAAGCCCAGCGTTTGCAGATAGGGAACCATGTTGAGCAGGCCAATGAACATGCCCAGACCAATGGCCATGGGGAAGTCGATGATCAGGAAGCCAATGGAAAACAGCACACCCACACAGAACGCAATGATGCCCTGACCACGGAAATAACGGTTCATGCTGTCAGCCACATCGCCCGCCAACTGCTGGGCAAAGCCGCGATAGCGCAGCGGAAGCAGATTGGGCCAGCCCTTTGTGAGCTTCTCATAGTCGAGCAGGATGAACACGGTGTAGAGCAAAATCATGGTGAGCGAAAGCAAACTGCTGAGCACACTGAACGACTGCGACACCACATCCCACACCTTGGGCATGGCCTCCTTCACTCCGTTCAGGAAGCCATCCTGGGTGATGAGCTGCTTCAATTGCTCCACATCGGTGTGCTCCCTGATCCACTCCTGAATCTGGCCAGGCACATTGCTCAGCGTGCTGTGGCCTTCGATATAGGCAATCAGCGAGTCTTTCAGCACCAGGCCCTCTTCGATCATGGGGGGAATGACCAGCATGAAGAAGCCCGTGAGCGCCAGCGCTACCACCAGCAAGGCGCACAGCACACCCACAATGCGGAAGCGCAAGCGACAACGATACTGAAAGAAACGAACCAGCGGGAACAGCAAGTAGGCCAACAACCAGGCTACAAAAAACGGCAGCAAAACACTGCTCAGCCTGTTGAGCAGCATCACCACACCCACCACAATGGCAGCAGCCAGCAGGCCACGCACCACGGTGTCTAATGTGTACTTCTTTGTCTCCATCATGCTGCAAAGGTACACAAAAAACTTTATCTGCATCATTCCTTGGCTGTTTTTTTGCCAATGGCGGCCGTTTTCTGTCTGTTTCTTTTTTGAAACAGTCTTTTCTCTAATTGTTTCAACGCCCAAAAAACAAGCGATGGAAATTGGCCAGTCACGCTGTTTGTCGTAACTTTGCACCGAATATTATTACGCACGCAAACAACAACAGAATAAAAAAAGCACAATTCGTATGAAAAACAGCATTGCTAAGATGGCAATATCAATGACCGTGGGGCTGCTGCCAATGAAGGCACTGGCCCAACTGTCAGCGAATGCCGACAAATTTCTGGGCAACATCACAACCAGCTACCAGGTGGACTACGGCAACGAGAAATTCTACACACTGTGGAACCAGATTACACCCGAGAACGAATCGAAATGGGCTTCGGTGGAAGGCACACGCGGCTCCTACAACTGGGGCGGCTGCGACAACTGCGCCAACTATGCCAAGAGCCACAAGTTTCCCTTCAAGTTCCACACGCTGGTGTGGGGCTCGCAGTTTCCTGGCTGGGTGAGCAGCCTTTCGGTGGAAGAACGCTACCAAGCCATCCTGAAGTGGTTCGACGCCGTGAAGACAAAATACCCCAACCTGGAGATTATCGACGTGGTGAACGAGGCCGTTGACGGCCACCAGAAAGACACCCCACTCATGCGCGAGGCACTGGGAGGCAACGGAAAATCGGGCTACGACTGGATTGTGAAAGCCTTTGAGCTGGCCCGCGAGCGCTGGCCGAACGCCATACTCGTCTACAACGACTTCAACACCTTTCAGTGGAACACCGACCAGTATATCGCCCTGGTCAAGGCACTGCGCGACGCCGGTGCACCCATTGACGCCTACGGCTGTCAGAGCCACGACCTCACGGGCTGCTCGCTGAACACGCTGAGGGCTTCGGAACAGAAAATTCAGAACGCACTGAAGATGCCCATGTACATCACGGAATATGACATTGGCACCGACGACGACAACCTGCAGAAGACCAACTTCAGCGAGCAGATTCCATACCTGTGGGAGAAAGACTACTGCGCCGGCGTGACCCTGTGGGGCTACATCTACGGCAGGACATGGACCACCAACGGCAACTCGGGCCTCATCAAGGACGGAGCCGACCGCCCTGCCATGACCTGGCTGCGACAATACATGAAGAGCGACAAGGCCAAACAGGCCAAGAGTCCCTTCCCGGGCATGAAGAAAGAAGCATCGGTCTACATCAAGCCGACATCGATGAAAGTGGCCAAAAACGACAGCATCGACATCGTGGTGCGTGCCAGCATGGCCACCAAGACCATTGAGAAGATTGACCTCTACGACGGCGCAAAACTGGTGGCCACCATGACGCAGGCACCCTACGTGGCCCGCTACGGCTCAAGCACGTCGGGCACAAAGACGCTGAAGGCCGTGGTCACGGCCACCGACGGCAGCACCTACGAACGGCAGTCAAACCTCAGCGTGCTCACGGGAACCAGGGTGCGCGCACCTTATAACGGCACAGTGGCCACACTGCCCGGCATCATCGAAGCCGAAAGCTTCGACCAGGGACTCGACGGGGTGTCGTTCCACGATGCCGACGCGGTGAACTCGGGCGTCAGGACTTACCGCACCGACGGTGTCGGCGTCGACATCTACAAGGCGGGCGAAGGCTACGCCATCGGCAACACCAAAGACGGAGAATGGCTTGACTACACGGTAGACGTGGCCGAAGACGGCCTGTATTCGTTCGATGCCGTTGTGTCGGCGGTCAATCCCGGCGGCTTGTTCCACATTGCAGAAAACGTGGCCAACGACATGATGTTCGTAACCGACTTCATCAGCGTGCCCCAAACAGGCAGCTTCAACGAATATCAGCAGCTGCACGTGCGGCTCAACATGCCGCTGAAGGCTGGCCGACAGGTATTCACACTGTTTGTAGACAAGGGTGGATTCTACATTGACCGCATGTCGTTCACACGCTTGGAGGTGGACAACAACATGAAGGTGACCGTGAGGGTGGCGCCCACCAGGGTGACCGCCGGCGACAGCACGACCATCACGGCCACGGCATCGTCGACCACCAGCACCATTGCCAACGTGAAGGTGTATGCCAACGACATGCTGGTGGAAACGCTGACAGAAGCTCCCTACGTGGCTGGATTCCGCCCGGCTGTCAAGGGCAACTACGTCATTAGCGCCATTGCAACCGATGCCGACGGCAAGGAATCGAAGATTGTGAAGACGGGCATGGTGGTCAACGGCCTGCAACTGCCCTACAAGAATGAGGCCATTGCCATACCCGGCACCATCGAAGCCGAGAACTTCGACCAAGGCGGTGAGGGAATGAGCTTCCATGACAGCGATGCCAACAACCAAGGCGACGCTACCTATCGCAACGACAATGAGGGACTGGATCTTGTGAAGGGCAACAACGGCACGGCCATTGGCTATACGGCCAACGGAGAATGGACGGAATACACCATCGACGTGAAGGAGCCGGGCGAATATTCGTATGAGGCCACCTGCTCGAACGGAAGCGACACCAACGGCGGCTTCAATATTGCCTTGGTGAAAGGCACAGCCGTGACAACCATTGCCAAGGTGACCGTGACACCGACGGGCGACTGGAACACCTATAAGGTCATGACGGGCAAACTGGGCAAGAACCTGGCCGTGGGGCAGCAAGTGTTGCGCTTCACCATCAACGGGGCCAACTGCAACATCGACAAAGTGAAGTTCATCTGCACCAAAAACACGGGCATTTCGACACTGACAACGGGCAGACAGCTGAAGCCTGCGAGAGTCTATAACCTGTCAGGACAGCAAGTGGACGCCAACTATAAAGGACTTGTCATCATGAACGGCAAGAAAATGATTGTGAGATAAGGGCCTGCAACGATGGCAACAACAAAAGATCCCCACCAGCAAATCGACATGCTGATGGGGACTTTCTTTTTTCTTTGAACCGCCATCAATGCTGCTCCACCTCGCTGCTGCGGAAGCTCACCACCTGCTGAACGCCAGGCTCTGTGGGCGCATCGACTGCACGCAGGACGGCATGACGCACATCGTCGAGCACCACGGCCGGACGGTAGTCGGGACGCTCATAGCGGAAGGTGACATCGTTGACGTAGAGCCCTTCCACGTGGCGGGCATAAAGGCCGTAAGCGGGCGTCCAACCGGCAAACTTGGGTTCGGGATAGTTGGTGCCTTGCTCGCGATAGTCCTTGTTCACCAAATCCTTGGTGCCACCACCCTTGAAAGAAAGCCGAATGTTGGAAAGCCACACATTGCGCACGGGCTCGCCCTTCATGCCCGTGACAATGATGCTGCAAAGCGAGTCGCAGTCGTCGGCAACGACATTGGAAATCTGAATGTCGCGCGCACTCGAGACACGCGTCACTTCCTTGGGGCCGCGATTGCGACAACCCGTGGTGATGTAGATGGGGTAATGATGCACATGGCTCATGGTGATGTTGCTCACCACAATGTTTTCCATCATGCCCTGATCTACTTCCTCGAAAGCCAAGCCACTGCTGTAGGCAAAGGTGCAGTTGGTGAGTGAAATGTTGCGATAGCCGCCATTGCTCTCCGTGCCCAACTTGAAACGGCCACACACCCACCCCACGGGTTCGGGCACATAGGTGCCATCAAGCAGCGTTCCACATTTGTAACCTGTGATGTTACAGTTGCTCACGGCAATGTGCTCGCACAGCACGGGACGCTTCAGGGCATAGCTGCTCTTGAGCACCAAGGCATCGTCGCTGGGCGTGTTGATGCGACAGTTGGTGATGGTCATGTATTTGCAGCAATCAATGTCGAAGCCGTCGCGATTGGTGTCGATGGTCACATTGTCGATGGTTGACAAATCGCACCCCGTCATGATAATGCCAAAATGGCCGCCACGGTAAATGGTGATGTCGCGAATGGTGACCTGACGGCACAACTTCAGCGCAATGGCCTTGTCGCCCGTGCCAATGCTGCCACCCTGCACCTGACCTGCTTTCTCGGTGTCTTTCCTGGTCAAGCCCTTACCATCGATCATGCCATGACCTGTAATCGACACATTCGTTTGGCCCTCGGACCAAATGAGCGAGTTGTGAAAATAGGTGTGACCGCCATCCTGATATTCGGGAAAACCGCCAAACGACTCGCTCTCATCATAAAGTCCACCGCCATCTCCTCCAAGAGACGACGTTTGCTTGTCCTTCGGAAAGTCCTTGGGATTGGCTGCAAGAATGGTGCAGCCAGCCGCCAAATGCAGGTCGATGTTGCTCTTCAGCCGGATGCTGCCACTGAGATAGGTGCCGGCAGGCAGCACAACTTGTCCGCCGCCATCGGCCACAGCAGCCTGGATGGCCGCATTGATGGCAGGCGAATCAAGCGTTTTTCCGTCGCCCTTGGCTCCATAGTCGCGCACGTTGTAGACACCTGTTGCTGCCTGTGCTGCCAAGCAAAGCAAAAGTGCGCATAAGGAAAGAAAAATGTGCTTCATCGACTGTTTTTTTATTTTAGTACCGCTTGTAGAATACCTTACGACCACCCTCAATGTAGAGACCGCGAGAAGGCTTTTGAACTTTCTGTCCCATGAGATTATAAATGGCCGCCGGGGCTGGTGAGATTTCAACGGGGGAAGTGACGGAGAGCGTGGCTGCACGGGCTGCAACGCGGTTGGATTCCACCTGCTGTGCGGCGGCCCAGGCATCTTCGTCTTTCTTCACGTCGGCACCCAAATAGTAGCCCAGGTTGTTGGGCTGATTATAGCCCACCTGCTGGTGAATGGTTTGCATCTTATAAGTATGGTCGGTCATGAGCCAGGGGAAACGATGGCCTGTGGGATACCATGTGGAGAACAGTTTCAGACAGCGCAACTTCGTTTCGTCGGGCATGATGATTTCCTCACGCCAGTCGCCCACCATGTCGCCGTACCAACAGGGATTGGCCTTGCTGTCATTGATGGAGGCCATGCCAAAAGGCCACATGGTGAACGTTCGACCAGAAGCCATGCTGTTGATAATGTTGTCCTCCATCTGCTGCCGAATCAGCGAACCGTCGAACCAAATAGCCATGGAACATCCTCCTTTGATTCCCTTGGTGTTTGTTGCAGTCTCTGTGCCGTCGGCCCTGATGATGTTGCCTTGGTAATAATAGAACTCAAAGCCAGGAGAGTTGGCATCGAAGTCTCCGCAAAGGCAGCGCCCCATGTCGTTATCTTCTGCACCATCTTTCTTCCAGATAATGCTGCCGTCCTTCGCATCATGCAACGCCACCATGGTTCTTCCGTTTTCAAGGCAATGGAACACCTGCAAGCCTTCACGATCAGGCAGGAAGCTACCCACATGGTTGGCGTCGCCATGTCCCAACCCTGACGACCACAAGCCCGTTCCGTCGTTGTCCCAGGCACAAGAACCATACATCACCTCGTCGAGACCGTCGCCGTCAAGGTCGGCCACGTTGAAGGCATGGTTGCCTTGTCCTGCATAGGCACTGAATGGCTTTCCGTCTTTGTTTTTGTCCTTGCCACCAGACGCATTGGTGTCTATCTTCCACAGGCGAGTGAGCGTACCGGCAAACTGCCCTGTGGGCTCAGGGGCGTATTGCCAGCCTTCAACAACTGTGCGACCATAGACGCCACGCCCTAAGAATATCTGCATGCCTTTGCCCGTGAACTCTGCCACGCCCAAACGCAAAGAGTTGGCCAATTTCCATTGATATTTCTTGGTGCGCGGGTCCCAAAGCCAATCATTGGCTTCCCAATTCTTTGCCAGCTGGGCCGGTGTTTCTCCCTCAGCGCCACGGGTAATAAAGTTGGCACGTGCCAGTTCCTTACCCGTTTTTCCATCAATGACAGAGAAGAACTCCGGGCCACCATAGCCCTTTGGGCCGTCGCCGGTGTAGTGGCCGGCAGGCCAAACGTCGCGATAGTCGGTCTTGCCATCGCCGTCGGTGTCAAGAATCTCGTAGCCATCACCAAAGATAGTGCCTTCGCCCGTTTTTGTTACCACCTCGCAGCAACCGTCGCCATCAAGATCGGCCACTGCAAAGTTGCTGCTGTTGCCCAGAATGATATTGGGACCGGACATGACACGCCAAAGGAAAGTGCCATCGAGCTTGTAGGCTTCATACAACACACAGTGGCGCGCCCGCTTGTCGCTATCACCTGCACCGGTGCCGTCGCTCAGCACGCTCCCATCGGAGCCAAGAATGGTGAGCAGCCGCTTTACCACAATATCGAGTTGACCGTCGCCGTCAAGGTCACCCACAGAACAGTCGTTGGCCTGATAAACAATATCTTTATAGGAGCTTACGTCTTCTGTGGTCTTCAACGGAATCTCAATGTAGGGAAGCTTACTCTTTAATTGCTGTGCCTTGAATGTATAGGTGCCCACCGTCTCATTGCTGCCCGTAAGCGTAAGACGGTATTTAATGTCGGAAGTCATATTGCTGGGGCTGTCGGTGTAGTTGGTGGCCAAGATGGGCTTGGGGCGCAATTCTGCAACGCCATTCACATAGACCACCTGGCGATTTATCTGCACCTCGTTGCCATTGCCAATGGTGCGATAGAGGTCGAAGCCTGTGTTTTTATCATCACCAGGAAGCATGCGCCACGACAAAAGTATTTTGCCATTATGGCTGGTATAGCCACCGTTGTTGATTGCATTAGAGCCTGGTTTATCAGCAATCGCCCCCCACAAGGCGCGATCGATGTTGCTATGCGCTTCTTCTGCCATGGAAACCGTTGCTCCCATGAGGCTCAACAGTGCTGTAAAGATGATTGTCTTCATTGTTTTTTTAGTATTGGGAATTGTTATTATTGGCACTGTCTGACAGTTTGTTCTGTAGAACTAAAAACGAATCAGACTATCTGTTCAATGATACTCAAAGCGATATTCTCTCTGCAATGATTTCAGCCATGCGGCGTGCGCCCTGCTCTGTGGGGTGGATGCCATCGCTCTGCATCAGTGTCTCATCTGTGAAAAGCGAGTGAAGATCGATTAGCTGCAGATTTTCTGTCTTCGCCACTTTTTTAATAATGGGAATAATACGGTTCACGATAACCGAATCGCTGATATTCCAAGTTGACTTAAAAGCTGGTATGGGCGTACAGAGATAAATCTTTGAGCCTTTCAGTGCCGTAAGCATCTGGCGCAGATTGCTCTCAAACTCGCTGCCATATTGCCAGTTTTCGGGCTTCGAATCATTGGTGCCCAGCTTTATCACAACGATGTCGGGACGGAAAGCCACAGCGTCGCTCCATGCCAGTTCCTGCATGTAGGGATGGTCGCCCTTGTTCAACAGCGTGCGGGAACTCACGCCGAAGTTTCTCACTTGAAAGTCGCTGCCAAGCAACTGCTGCAACTGTGCCGGATAGCCACGCTGCGATGCCATATCGATGCCATGACCGTCGGTAATACTGTTGCCAATACATGCCACACGCTTGGCATGGAGCTTCACCGCTTTGTGCCCCTGCAGCCAAGCAGTAAGGTCGCTGAGCATTTGATCGTGGTACTTGAAATCACTGCGAAAACCAAAGCCATGACCGCCCGTGGGATAAACATGCAATGCACACTCATTGCCAGCGCGGCGCATGGCCGAATAGTAGGCAATGCCATTGGTCACAGGTGGCACAGCACGATCGTCGTTGGCCAGCAAAATGATAGCTGGAGGCGTAAGGTGGCGACGAACAGCGTTCTGATTGCTGAAATCGTGTACCAGCTGCTTGTCGTCCTTCTGTTCGCCCAGGAATCCATTAACAGAACCTTTATGTGTGTCGCGCTCGTTCATTGACACCACGGGATAGAACAGAATGGAGAAATCGGGACGCTCGGCAAAAGGAGCATGGGTGGAAACGGTACTTGCCAAATGGCCACCAGCCGAAAAACCCATCATACCCACATCGCGTGGGTTGATGTTCCACGACAACGCCGAGTCACGCACAGTACGAATGGCCGTATAGGCGTCACTCATGGGAATGCTGCGGTCGCCCTTGGGCATGCGATAGGTGAGCACAAAATAGGCAATGCCCTGACTGTTAAAATAGTCGGCCCAGTCGTGACCTTCGTTTTGCATTGACAAATGGCTGTAGCCGCCACCTGGACAGCCAACCACGGCTCTTCCCGACGGTTCTTCTGGCAAATAGGCCACCATGTTGGCCTTGCCGTCGGCGGTAATGTTGACGGTAAACTTACGTGCTGTTTGTGCCAGCAAAATGACAGGAGCCAGCAAAGAGATTAGAAGGAGTTGTTTTCGCATATTCTTTTTGTTTTTTGTTTCGTGTTGGGTGGAGCCATTACTTTTCAGTGCACCATGTGTTCCTTCAACCAAGCCCAGCATTTGTCCCAGCTGGAAGCGAAACGCCAGTGACCACTGGTGGGAGTAATGTCACATTGTTTCTCAGCATTGATGGCATTCCAGGCCGCCCATACCGAGGTGGGAGAACAAGTATCGTCGCTGTAGCCCCACGACATGAAGGTGGGCACCTTCAAAAGACGTGCAAAGTTTACCACATCAAAGTATTGCAAAGTAGCCACGGCCACATCGTTCGGCACAGTGGTATGCCCATCACGATAGGAACCACTGAAGAATTTCGGCCAACCACCAGCTCGCTCATGCAAGAACCCTGTTAGGTCACACAGGGCAGGATAGAACGGAGCACAAAGAGTTACTTTCTCATTGAGTGCAGCCGTGACAATGGTGAGAGCGCCACCCTGCGAGCCACCCGTAACAATGACGTTGCGACCATCCCATTCAGGCAGGGAACACAGAAAGTCAACGGCACGTGCACAACCCACATACACATCTTTATAATAATAGGTGTCACGACTCTCCAAACCTCTACTCATATAGCCATCACTCTGCTTGCGCACAACCTCGTAGGCATCGCCTTCGAGACGCTGGTCGTTGTCATGAATCTCAATTTTCAGATAGATGCAGCCCCGATGAGGAAAATAATCGCTGGGATAAATGTGCTGACTGCCAGCACCAGGAGGACAGAGCACCACGGGAGCCCCAGCACCTCTTTGCAATGAATTGGAAGAACTATCGTCACGAAAAGCCTTGGAAGCAGACAACTGTTTGGGCATAGTCAGATAACCTTGAATCCACTTATTCTTGCCCACACGCAAGCGCACCAACTTGGTTATGAACTGGTCATTAGTGGCCTCAGGTACATCGAAATACTGTGGTTCCAGTTCTTGCTTACGGGCCTCTTTCAGTGCCTTTTGCCAAAACTGCTCAAAGTCACGTGGCATAGGAGTGAACGTCTCTATTCGCTCTGGTGCAAAAGCCAACTTCACCAAATCTTTATAAGTCTTTCCGTCGGCAGCCCGAAACTCATACTGACAAGCCAAGAAGCCTGGCTGCTTCATGGTGCCCATGTTCACCACTGCCACACCATCGACAAAAGCCACCGAATCATACCGTTCAGGCAACAGCATTTCAGGCCCGACCTTATAGCGCAGCATGGTGTCATGAAGTGGCTGTCCACCCTCACGCGCCACGATATGCAACGTTGCTTGCTGCCCCAGGACATAGCGACTGTCTGCATGATTTGGGGTGGCAACGGTTTCAACAAAAGCCTTACGCGGATTGCCAAACTCTTGCTGAAACTGCTGTGCCCTCAGCGGGCAAAAAGCAAAACATGATAAAAATAAAGCAAAACTCAGTACCCGTCTGTTCATCTTTGTGCTATTTTTAGTTCTACCATTTTATCGAAGAAACGCTGTCCCAACTTTTGAGCACCCTCCGCATTAAAATGCAGACGGTCACTAAGCAAGGGCAGGTCGGTGGCGTCTACCACGAAAAAATGTTTGTCCTCGCAAGCCAGTCGATGCAAAGCCTCAGCCACCAAAGGAGAAGCTTGCCGACTGTCTTTTGAAAACGAGCCACAAATCACGGGCAGACGCCTGTATTTTTTCTTGCCAGTAACCTCAACAAGATGCTGGCGAATGTGGGCAACAACAGTCTTCAGATTGTCATAATAGCGACTGGCAGCCTGCTGATCACTCTCGCCCTGATGCCATACAAGACATTTAATCTCATAGTTTTCAGGCAGTTGAGGCAAACAATCATCAATCTGACGCTCAAAAGCTTTTAGTAGCGACTTGCCCCCATGACTGGCCGACGAAGTGCGATTAAGGAAAGCCGTGTCGGCACTCCAAAACAGTCCATGGGTACTGCTCTTGCACTGTGGGTCAATAGCAGTGCCACCATCGGTATGTTTAATCACGTAGAAAGGACTTTGCCATTGCTGCTCCAACAGGTGATAAAGCACAGCATCGAACCCCCAGCTGGCCTCTATCTTGGGCTTGGCCACACGTGGTGCATAAGGAACAAAGCGTCCTGCAGCCGTTTCAAAATCGCCGCTGCCATAGCTCCACTGGCAGTAGCGATAACATATATTGGAAGGAAATTGGTCAAGGGGCACACGGCCATCGGCATTCGACTGACCAGCCGTGAGCACAACAGCCACCTCCTTGCGTCCTGCCGCCCCTGTGGCCAGCATGCCGAGTAACAGCAACAGAGAAGTCTTCAGGAGAAATATCTTCCTCATATCTTTTTCTATTTCATTTTACAGGAATAACATAGAACTGGCGATCCGGGCACGCGTCTATCATCCATTGGTCAAGAATGACGTGGTCATCAAGAGCTGTTATCTGCAATTGATGCTCACCATGAACAGCCTTTCCTTTGTCAAGGTGAACAGCAATCTTCTTCAATGCCTGACCACGCAACACATTCTGCTTCCACTGCTCAGAGCGATAAGGTTCCTTCAACGAGACCACTGTGGGCTCACAGCCATCGATGCTCACCTCGAAGCGCAAGTCACCACGATCGCTGGGCTGTGTGGGAATGAGGGCCACGTAGAGCGTGGCCTCGCCTTCATAGTCGAACTTGAACCGATATTGCAACGAGGCGCCCTTCGAAAGGGCAACGGCCTGCATGGAATGGCCCAGCATGTCTACCTCTTTACAGGCTTCTTCCTGCTGCGACTCTCCTGCAACGAAATCGCGGTCGAAATCACAGGCATTACGGGCAACGAAGAGACCAGGCGTTGGATGTTGCGGCAACTCGGTGCGAGCACCCTTGGCAAAGACAGGCAGATTGCGAGGCGATGCCGACATCAAGCCACGCCATTTGCCACCATTCAATGCATTATATTCTTCGGTCAGTTGCTGTATCTCTTCATAGGCTTGTCGGCTCTGCTCCTCATCGCCCAACATCTTGCACGTCATGGCAGCTGAAGCATGCACAGGATAGAGCACATGGGCAAAATAAGCGTCGCGTCTGTATTCTGGCACCATGCGGCTATAGACATCAACCGTAGCCTCAATTCGCGCAAAGTCGTTCATACGCTGAAATGCCTCGTTACGGGTGAAGTCTGTTTTTTGGGGCACCGACTTGCCACCAGGATATTTTTTCTTGTCCAGCTCCACCTGTGTGAACCCCATGAACTCAGGCCGTCGAATACCGTTCAATCTATAAAACTCACGCATGGCGGGCGCAATGGCACGGCCTACTTCGCCACCAAACTGGGTTATGAGCCAACGTGTAAGGTGAACTTCCAGTTGTTTCGAATCATTTGAGTGGGACGCAGTGATGCAGTCTATATTCCACGCCAAGTCCAAAAAC
The DNA here is from genome assembly GCA_902770845.1 of uncultured Prevotellaceae bacterium. Classification (GTDB taxonomy): domain Bacteria; phylum Bacteroidota; class Bacteroidia; order Bacteroidales; family Bacteroidaceae; genus Prevotella. Next base: position 1,033 of record CACXUV010000024.1, on the reverse strand, counting down.
AGTTCCAAGTCATAGGCTGCCACTTTCGGGTCATGCACATTGGCAATCCACAGGCGTCGACAATTGTGGTCATAGGCCGACTTCATCTCCGTATAGATCAGGCCCGGCTGTGTCGTGGTGAGCCACAGATGGTCATGCGGACGGCCCCAGTAGCTCAGGTGATAATAAACGCCACCCCCACCCTTTCGCTGCTGTTGAACGGCATCAGGCAAACGCGTCAGATAGCCATAATTATCATCGCACCACATCAGCATCACATCGTCGGGAACGCGCAGACCGCTTTCCATAATCTCCAGAACTTCCTTATAGGGAATAAACACCTGAGGCACTCGCTCAACATCCTTGCAATAATATTTCCGCAACAGCTCGCGCTGATCGTCGATCACCTGTTGCAGGCCATTCAGTTTTTCCTCCTTCGTCTTCACGCCCTCCATTGATCCATCGTGAATGCCACGCATGCCAATGGTAAAGAGCTCGTCGCTACCACGCACTTCTTTCAGTCGTTCTGCCCAGTACTGCTTCACGCGGTTGCGATTGGTCATATAGTTATAAGGCCCCATGGTTTTCACGTCCCACTCGGCCACGTTGTTCCTCAGCAACGGCTCACAGTGACTGGTGCCAATGACAATGCCACAAGAGTCGGCCACCGCCTTGGCACCAGGAACCTGGAAAAAGGGTGTCGTGCCAGGATGCATGGCAGGCCACACGGCGTTGGCGCGCAGGCGCAGAAGCAACTGGAAGATTTTCTTATAGGTGGCCGTACCAATATGGCCCTCAGGAGCAGGTTCAAAGGTCTGCCAACTCCAGCGGCGCAGGCTCCAGTCCTCGTCGTTGAGGAAGATGCCGCGATAGGCCACACTCGGCTGCTGTTCCGACAGATAGCTCTTGCTGATAACGAGCTGATTCTTCTTTTCCGGCACAACGTCTCCCCACCATATCCACGGCGAGATGCCAGCCATGCGGGATAGCTCAAGCAGTCCGTAGGCCATACCTCGTCCGTTACTGCCTTCAACGATGATGGCCTCACCTTTTA
>CACXUV010000023.1 GCA_902770845.1 uncultured Prevotellaceae bacterium | reverse complement strand
GCCTCAGCTATGGCGACCCCATGGGCAACGCCCGCTTCAGCGACCGCTGGATTGAGGATGGCAGCTACCTGCGACTGAAGACCGTGCGCCTCTCTTACGACGTGCCCGTGAACCTCTCATGGCTGCCAGGCTTGGCCGTCTGGGCCGAGGCCAACAATCTTGTCACCCTAACCCATTATGTGGGCAGCGATCCTGAGTTCTCGGCCAGCAACCAAGTGCTCTGTCAAGGAATCGACACGGGCAACGTGGCCCTGGGCCGCAGCTTCACCCTCGGCCTGAAGATTAACCTGTAAAAAGAAAAGACGATTATGAAGAAAATAGTTAGTATTATCTGCGCCATCACATTTATCTGCGGCTCCTATTCCTGCCAGGACATGTTCGAGACCGACTCCGACCGGCAAATCTTCGACCCGCAGCTGAACGAGAAGACCGACTCGATGTTCTACACCCTGGGCATCCTCAAGGGTCTGCAGCAAGTGGCCGACCAGTATGTACTCACGGGCGAAATGCGTGGCGACCTCGTGACCACCAACCAGTACACCGAGACCGACCTGCGCCGTCTGGCCAACTTCACGGCCGATGCCACCTGCAAGTACGACTCGGCCTATAAGTACTATCGCATCATCAACAACTGCAACTACTACCTGGCCCATCGCGACACCACCCTGCTCACGGGCAGCCGCCGCGTGGCCATTCCTGAGTATGCCGAGGCACTGGCCGTGCGTGCCTGGGCCTACCTGCAACTTTGCAAGAACTATGGCGAAGTGCCCTTCTACACCGACCCGCTCGTCTCCATTGGCGATGCACAGAGCGTGACCACCACCAAGAATCTGAAGGGCATTTGCGACGCACTCACGCCCGAACTCATCAAGTTCAGCGGCACTGCCGTGCCCACCTACGGCAACTTCTCGGCCGGCGTGCTCAACAGCAGCGAGAGCGGCAACCCCGTGGAGAAGAGCGTCACTTCGGCCCGCGCCATGATTCCCGTCGACGTCATTCTGGGCGACCTGTTCCTGGAGACCAACCAGTATGCCGAGGCCGCCAAGTACTACTTCAAGTTCCTCAACGCCAACAAGTGGACCATCCGTCAGGGCTACATCCTGCCCACGCAGGGCATCGCCATGCAGCTGGGCGAACGGTTGCCAGCCAATCTCAGCTTCAGCACAACGGCCAATTCCTTCAACTGGGCCAGCATCTTCTATGGCAACAGTACCACCGACATCGTCACCTACATACCACTGGCGGCCAACCGCCTACGTGGTGTTGTCACCCAGCTGCCCGCCTACTTCGGCTACGACTTCTACAGCACCTCCAGCGGCAGCTCCGAGTCGACGGCCCGCTATCTGCTCGAGCGGCAGATCGATGCCTCGCCCTCCTACCTCACGCTGAGCGATGCCCAGGGCTACTACTACACCGTGGGCTCACAGACCGACGGTGTCCCCAGCGTGCACGAAGCACAGATGGGCGACCTGCGCCGCTACATCACGATGAACCAGGTCACCAAGAGCGACTCCACGTTTGCCGTCATGATCAAGTTCTCCAGTGCCAACGTGCCGCTCTACCGCACGGCCACCGTCTATCTGCGCCTGGCCGAAGCCATCAACCGCATGGGCTACCCCGATGCCGCCTTTGCCATCCTGAAAGACGGCATCAGCGAATCGCTGCTCAGCTATGTGCAGCAGGGCGACAGCACCGACCTCGTGGTGAAGGGCCGCTACATTCGCCCTGCCACCTATCAGATGCTGCGCACCACCATTCCTTTCCTCTCCGACGAGAACATCGAGAACTTCAAGGCCAACTGGGGCATACACAGCCGTGGCACCAACTACACCCAGGGCGCTTTCTCGCCCTATCAGATGGACACCATCGTGGGCCAGAAGCTGGCCCAACTGAAGGCTCAGTTCCCCGCCATGAGCTCTGGCAACACCCTGGCCGACACCATCAACGCCGTTGAAGACCTCATCTGCGACGAAATGGCCCTTGAGCTGGCCTTTGAGGGCAACCGCTTCGGCGACCTCACCCGCCTGGCCCGCCACAAGAACGAAGCAGCACTCTACGGCGCCGACTTCGGCTCGCAGTGGCTGGCTCGCAAGCTGGCCTACAAGCAGCCCAAGGTGTCGCTGCTCGACGAGAACAACTGGTATCTGCCCATGAAGTAAAGATTGCCCATTTCGTGCCAACATTTTTTGCATATTGATTATGAAAAATCTTTACAAATACCCTTCTGAGATTCGCTCAAAAGTCAGCAGCGCCCAACTGGCATCAGAATTTTCGAGTTTTGAGCAACTTTCGGGCATTCCACATAACCAGTTGATAATCAGGCATTAGCAAAATGTAGGGCACAAGACGGATTGCACCCACAACCCGTCTGAATCGCAACGGAGGCCCCGTTACAGTGCAACGGGGCCTCCGTTGCATATCAACGAGGTCCCCGTTGCACCATAACGAGGACGCCATTGCATACAAACCGAGGCCCCGTTGTGTGTATTTGGCACCCGGCAAGTGCCATAGAAGGGGCCAACAAATGCCTTCAGCCAACCACAAAGTTGACTGTTGGGGTTGCAAAACAGGCGAAAAAAAGCTTTCCGCTTTCTATTTCAACATTTTCCAGAATGCTTTTTTCTATGAATTATTTTTACAGGCCGCGAGAAATAAATCGAACCTGTGCGGTTGGCATCATGTACGATTAGCAGCAAATACGGTTTGAACACAATTATCTTATATAAACAACGAATTTAACGAATTTCACTAATTAAAGCTACGCGCTGCAATTCGTATAATTCGTCAAAAAGCATTGCTTCATATCAACTAATTTTGATTAACTACTTAAAACAAAGACTACAGAGCACCATCATCCGTTCGATAAATGATTATATCGAAAAGACAATTATGTAGTTAGTTTTCTCAGAAGCAAAAAAACGTGGATGGGGCTTCAGCTTTTTAGAAGCAGATGCTCTGGATGGCTTCGAGCAGTTCTTGATGGATGATGCCATTCGAAGCAACAACATTGTTGCCTTGAGTAAACTGCTGCGAGCCCTCATAATTGGTCACGGTGCCACCTGCCTCGCTCACGATGAGGGCTCCGGCCATGTAGTCCCACTGGCCAATGTATTTCTCAGCGTAGGCATCAAGACGGCCGGCGGCTACATAGCACAGGGCAATGGCAGCCGAACCCAGCATGCGTATGCTGGCAGCACGACCATAGAAGTGGGCTATGAGACGCTGAGCCACAGGACTGTAGGCAGCGCTGTTGTAAGGCAACTGAAAACAGAGCAAGGCATCGGTCAAAGCGTGACAACCCACTGCAAGCGGGGTGCCGTCAACATAGGCCCCTCCCCCTTGCCAGGCATAGAAACATTCGTCGGCGCATATTTCATAGACCACGCCCAACAGAATCTCGGTGCCACGGAGCAAGGCAATGCTCACGGCGTAAGGAGGGAAACGATGAATGAAATTGGTGGTGCCATCGAGCGGATCGACCACCCAGCAGAGAGTCTCATCGGTGTGCTGTGCCGAGCCTTCTTCGGTGATGAACCCTGCTTCCGGCAACAATTGGCGCAGGGCCGACACGATGAGCTGTTCCGACTGCTTGTCAACATAGGAAACGTAGTCATGGCTGTGCTTGTGCTCAATGCGCTCGGCACTGAAGTGCTGGCGTTCTTGCCTGATGAAAGCGCCCGCTTGCCGTGCCACTTCGCATACGGCAAGCGTCAGTTTGTTCAGTTCGATGTCCATCAGTCGTCGATATAGTCGCCTTCTCTGAAGATGAGGTCGGGCGTCTCGCCAAAATATTCCGAGTCGCCATCGCTGTCAATGGGCTTCTGGTCGTAGTCCCTGCGAACAGGGCCCACACGCAGCAACAAGTCGTTGAAATTCAGCGTGGGAATGACAATGCCAAAGATGCCAATGCCACAACGGAGACCTTCGGTGTGGAAGTTGTTGTAGACGTGCATGGACGAATAGAACGTGCGCTTGTAGTACTCCAGGCGGTTGTGCTTATTGAAGTTGTCCATGAGCTCCTTGTCCACCACAGAGTCGGCTGAAGTAAAGATGTAGCCCACGTTTGCCACGACATCGTCGATGGCATCGGTGTAAATGCTGTCGGGTTTCTCAATGCACTGGCGAATGTTGTCAATCATCTCTGCCCGCATTTTCTTTTCCGACGGTCGGGTGAGGTGTGCAACCAGGCCCACACAGCCCAGGATGGCTGCCAGAATGACAAGCTTTCCCATGCAAGTGTGATAGAACATGGAGAAGAGGCTTTCCTTCGTGCGGTATGCTCCGCGATCGTTCTGATACATCTTTTCTTGATTTTCAATTTAACGATTCACTACTGACGATTTACCCCCGACGCGATTCACGATTTGTGAATGAGGTTCATGAACTCCTGACGCGTCTTGGCCTGGTTGAAAGCGCCGCTGAAGTCGCTGGTGGTGGTGATGCTGTTCTGCTTCTCCACACCGCGCATCTGCATGCACATGTGCTTGGCCTCAACCACAACCATCACGCCCAGCGGATGCAACGTTTGCTCAATGCACTCCTTGATTTGCAGCGTCATGCGCTCCTGCACCTGAAGCCGATGGCTGTAGATGTCGACCACCCGAGCAATCTTCGACAGCCCCGTGATGTAGCCATTGGGAATATAGGCCACATGGGCCTTGCCATAGAAGGGCAGCATGTGGTGCTCGCAAAGCGAGAAGAAATCGATGTCTTTCACAATGACCATCTGACTGTAGTCTTCCTTGAAGAGGGCATCGGTCAGCACCTTGTGGGCATCCATTTCATAGCCACGGGTCAGCACTTGCATGGCCTTAGCCACGCGCATGGGGGTCTTCAGGAGTCCTTCGCGGGTGGGGTCTTCGCCCAGCAGCTGAATGATGTGTTTGTAGTGTGCGGCCAGTTCGTCAAGGCCCTCACGGAATGTTTCGTTCTCTGGTTGGTACACGTCGTAGAAAAAAGATTAGCTTATTCATTCTGAACGGTCACTTTTCCTTTCACGATAGTGGCCGAAGTGAATCCTTGTTTTTTCACCTCCTGCAGCATTTTGCTGGCCTCTTCGTAAGTGCGATAGTTGCCCATGCGGCAAATCCAGCGAGGAGGATAGAAGTGGGTGTAGACCGCTTCTGTGGGAAAAAGCGAGCGCAACTGGCTGCCAGTTTGCTCAGCCTTGTGCTTGTCTTGACGGGAATTGCCGCCGGCAAACACCTGCACGCGGTAGCCTGTAATCTTGACCAGTGGCCCCGTCTTCTTGCCTGTGCTGGCTGTGTCAGAAGGTGTAGGGTCTGAATCCTGCGGATGCACCGCCGTTTCCTTTGTGCTCTGACGGGCTGCTTGCTCGGCAGCAGCTGGCTTGGTAGGTGCAGTGGCAGCAGCGGGCTTGGCAGCCACAGCAACAGGTGCAGCGACAACAGCCGGTGCGGTTGCAACGGCTGCAGAAGCAGGCTTCTTCGATTCGGTGGTTTTTCCGTTCACCAAGTCGTCAATGGCCTTGTCCTGATGCACAGTGACAACACCCTCACCCCTTGCCGACTGCTGCAAGCGCGTGGTAAAGGACTGTGCCCCTGCGGGGACAAATGATAAATGACAAATGATAAATGACAGACTTATCATCATCATTAATCTGTTTTTTGCTATATTACCGATTTTGTTTTGTATGACCATAACTATCATTTAACACTTATCATTTATCATTCAGACCTGACTATTATTTCCAGGCATCGATAATGCCCTTGAAGTCGGCTGCCTTCAGCGAGGCACCACCAATCAGGCCACCGTCGATGTCGGGCTTGGCAAACAGCTCGGGGGCGTTGCTGGCCTTGCACGAACCGCCATAAAGGATGGTGGTGTCGTCGGCCACAGCCTGTCCATACTTCTCGGCAATGATAGAACGGATGTAGGCATGAATTTCCTCAGCCTGCTCAGCCGTAGCAGTCTTGCCGGTGCCGATGGCCCAGATGGGTTCGTAGGCAATCACAATCTTGCGGAAGTCCTCTTCGCTCAGGTTGAACACGCTGCCTTCGAGTTCGGCCTTCACCACCTCGTTCTGCTTGCCAGCCTCGCGCTCGGCCAGGCTCTCACCAATGCAGAAGATCACCTTCAGGCCCTGCTTCTGAGCCAGCAGCACCTTCTCCTTCAGAATCTCGGGAGTCTCCTTGTAGTACTCGCGACGCTCGCTGTGACCCAGAATCACATACTGAGCACCCGTTGACTTCACCATCTCGGCGCTCACTTCGCCTGTGAAGGCGCCCTTCTCCTTGTCGGCGCAGTTCTCGGCACCCAGGCCGATGATGTCCTGATCAAGGAACTGTGCAATGCTGGCCAGATGAATGAAAGGCGTGCAAATGACCACACCGCAGTTGGGCTTGTCGGCCTTCAGCGTTTCGTTCAGCTCCTTTGCCAGAGCAATACCGTCTTGCAGGTTCATGTTCATCTTCCAGTTGCCTGCTACAATTTTCTTTCTCATGTTCTTTTTTCTTTATGTTGATTAACTAAAAAATATTTTGTCCACATCCAGGTTCGGTCGGCAATGGTGAGCGCAGCCAGTGGCAACACAAACCACAGCAGAATGATGGCAATCTTGCGGGGCACAGAGTCCTGTGGCATCTGCCCCATGCTGAACTGATTCAGCTGAAGTGCCGTCTGGTCCTCATCGATCTGCGGCAGGTTGTTGTGGCTCCACTTGCGCACCACCGTAGCATTCTTGATGAGCAACAAGCCAGGGTTGCTGCGAATGATGGTCTTCAGTGTGATTTCGTCGGTCAGACAAAAATCGTATTCGGCCCCCGTTCTGTCGCGCCAGCGGTTGATAGCCGTCTCTCCGCTGGCTGTCAGCCCGTAGAAAGGATAGCCGTGATCCCTGGCATATTCGTAGAGCTCGTTCATAAGGTCCAGCCTGGCATCGTCGGCCGTTTCCAGGTGGGGTGCTACGAGCAGAAACACATAGCCCGTGTCGCTCAGCACCTCGTCGGTGATGTCGTCGCCGTCGGTTGTGGTGATGCTAAAGTCGTGAATGGGCGGCACATAGCCTGCCTTTGTCTGCACAGTCTTCGAGTCAACGAAAGTCCAGGTGGAGTCAGGATAGTTGTCGATAGTGAACTCCTGCTGCTGTCCGTCCTTTTGCAAGATGAAAGTTGTTTCAAAGCTGGGTTGCTCTGCACCCTCAGGTATCTCCATACCTTCTTTTATATTGGCCCCCACATGATAGGGGCGGAAGTCAAACAGGGGCAAGTCGTAGAGGCACCAGATGGAAACGGCCAGGACAAACAGGCCCGTGTAGTTGATGACGATCCATTGATTCGTCTTGCTGACGAAGCGGAACATCTCTTCAGGTGCCCTTGCCACGACAATCGCTGCAAGCAGCAGCACCACATTCTTGCCAAACGTCTGCCAGTTGGTCAGCACAACGGCGTCGCCAAAGCAGCCGCAGTCGCTGATGGGATTGGCCAGTGCCAACCAGAGCGTGATGGGCGTCATGACAGCCATGAACACCAGCACGGCCCGCGAGCAGAAGTGGCGGCGAATGGCAAACAGCATGAAGATGCCCAGCGAGAACTCAGTAGCTGCCAAGGCCACCGAAAGGGCCACCGCAACCATGCTGGGCATCACGCTGCCCAGGTGCAGGGCGGCCAGATAGTCTTCAATCTTATAAGCCGTGCCCAGCGGGTCGACCGCCTTGACAAAGCCCGAGAAGATGAACACCAAGGCCAGCAGCAGGCGAGCTATGTTGACAGCAATCTTTTTCACTCCGTCAGTTTTATAAGCCCGAACACAGCGTAGTTGATGATGTCCATGTAGTTGGCATCAATGCCTTCGCTCACGAGCGTCTTTCCAGCCAGGTCTTCCATCTCCTTCACACGCTCAATCTTGGTCAGGATCAGGTCGGTGTAGCTGCTCACGCGCATGCCTCTCCATGCCTCGTCATAGTCGTGGTTCTTGCGTTTCATCAGTTCCAGCGCCTCATGGGCGTGCTGGTCATAGAGGGCCATCGCCTCATCGGGTGTTATGTCGACCGTGTCGGCAAAGCCTCGCTCCAACTGAATGAGCCCCACGATGCCGTAGTTGATGAGTCCGATGAACTCTGGCCTGATTCCCTCGCCCACCAGCGAGAGCCCTGTGATTTCAAGTTGGCGTATGCGCTTTGCCTTGATAAAGAGCTGGTCGGTGAGCGATGAGGGGCGCAGGATGCGCCATGAGGCTCCGTAGTCGTGCAGTTTCTTGCTGAAAAGCTCGCGGCACTCCCCAACGGCGGCCTCAAACTGGGCATTTGTTTTTTCGAACTTATCCATAATTGGGTGCAAAGTTACGAAATAAGTGAGAGAAATGCAAAAGAAAACTCATTTTCTTTTCATTTCCGAACGATAATGTTTCGGGCGATAGCTTCAACAATACGTCGAAAAGAATACTGACATACAAAAGCGATTTGAAAGCATTTTCTCTTGGCATTTCAGCCACTTTTTAGTATTTTTGCGGCCATGAAACGATTTTTCTTGATTGGGCTTGCAATGCTCTGCAGCCTTGCCATGCAGGCACAAATGGAAAGCCGACTGGCATGCAGACGCTACACCACACAAGACGGACTGCCACAAATGCAGACCGAACGTGTGTGGCAAGACACGCGCGGATATATTTATATTGGTACGCTGTCGGGCTTTGTACGCTTCGACGGACGCGAGTTTACACCCTTTCTGAAGGGTCGACGCGAAAACATCGTGGGCTTTGCGGAAGTAGAAGGCCAGGTGCATGCCCTGGGATTTCCCAGACAATGGCTGGTGGGCTACGACGAAGTGAAGATGCACCCCATCGACCCTGAGGGCCACTGGCTGCTGAACAACCTGAATGCCGGCAGCCTGCCAAATGGCTACGTGATTCTGGAAGACGAGCACGAACAAGACCGCCGACTGTGCCGCACCAAGGCACTGGGGTTCGACTCGGTGCTGGCTCACCCGCTGCTCGACGAAATGACGCCCGACAGGAAGTTGTGCATCGACTCACTGGGGGCGATTGTTCCCACACAGAAAGGAGTGTTTCTGCTCAAAAAGGGGCAAAAACAGGCAACCATCCTGACAACCCAAGACAACATCTACACCTTGCTGCGCACCCCGAAGGGGCTCTTGGCTTTTGCTTCCGATGGCATCTACCTGCTGAGAGATGAAAAGACAAAGAGACCAGCAGGGGCAAACAAGACCGGAGCAGAACTGATGGTGCAGGCCGACTGGAGCACTACAGCCTTCGGTCTGACCGTGAGGCAGTTCCGCAACGGCGATCTGGCCATTGCCGACGAGCACACCATCTACCGCTATGACGGCCAGCACATCGAACAACTCTTCACGGGCATCAATCTCATACGCGACGTGCTCGTTGACCGATGGGACCGTCTGTGGGTGGCCACCTATCAGGGGGCATATTGCTTCTTCAACCGCTGTTTCACCACCCACCAGCTCAGCGACGAAAACGACATCTTCAGGGCTTTGGCCGCCGACTCCACAGGACGCATGGTGGCGGGAACGCTGAACGGAAAGGTGCTCTGCGGCTCACAGCTGATCAGCGACCAGCCCGACCTGTTCTATGCCCCCTGCGGTGCATCGGTCAACGGTCAGGTGTTTCTCTCGATGGGCAGCGACGTGGCGTGTCTGAACGAAAACAACGAACTGCAACCACTGGGTCTGCCACAAGACCGCTACCGCTTCATGACCGTAGTCGACGGGAAACTGGTGCTGGTGAGCCCACAGGCCATTTCCACCTACGACCCTGCCTCATGCCGTTTCGACACGCTCACCACCGCCATTCCCTACGCGTGGTGTGCGGCCAGCGACGGGCGCGGCCATCTGTGGGTGGGCACCACGCTGGGGCTCTACAGCATTGATGCCCAAGGCACCGTGAAGCAAAAGCCACTGGAATGCCGACGCACCATCACGGCCATGGCAGGCGACGAAGTAAACGGCTGCGTGTTCTTTGCCTCGGCCGACTCGCTGTTCATGATTGAACGAGCCAGCGTGATGGAACTGAGCCAACAGCTGCCGCAGCTGGCAAGCCATGAGGTGCGCTCGCTGCACGTTTCGCCCAAAGGCTACCTGGTGGTGGCCGTCATAGACGGACTGCTGGTGGCCCGCATAGAGAAGACGGCAAACAGCGGCGTGATGCTGAAAGATGCCTCCTTCTTCGACCAGCGCAACGGCTTCACGCTGCTATGTCCGCAACAGGCTGCAATGGCCGAAACACCCGACGGCACGGTATGGGTGGCAGGCTTGGAGCAAATGATGTCGTTCCGACCCGCCGACCTGTTAGCGTCGCTCAAAGCCAACACGTTCATTGCCCCGCCGCTGCGCTGGTGGCAGCACTGGTGGGTGTGGGCCATCGGACTGCTGCTGCTCACAACAGCGGTGTGGGCCATTACCCGAAGGATTGAGAAGCACCGCAACAGGAAAAAGATGATTCGGCTGCAACAGGAAAAACTGCAACGCGAACAGCAAATAGACGCCATACGCAAGAAGGCCATTGAAGCCGCGCAAAACGAGCTGGCAAAGGACATCATGAAGCTGACAGAAGAGAACAACGACGACCGCCTTGCACTGCGAACAAGCAACGGAACCATTGTCGTGAACATTTCGGACATTGCATACTTCAAGGGCAACGGCAACTACTCACAGCTGGTTGCCTTCACCATCAAGGAAACGGTGCTCATCAGCCTGGGAACGCTGGAAAGGACGCTGCCCCCCGAAACGTTTGTCAGGGCCGACCGCAGCTCGCTGGTGAACATTCACAACATTGCCCAGCTGCTGCCCAAGGAGCGACGCTGCATCTTCCGCTCAGCCAACGGCGAGGAACTTGAGACAACACTGCTGGCGCCTGCCTTCACAAGGCTGCAGGAACTGCTATAGGCTGTCGGGGCGCTGCTTCGAGCGAATGTATCTGATTTTTGCCCCCAGCATGTCCCACTTCACTTGCAGCGAATCGCGGCGCAGGCGCAGCATGGTCAGGTCGGTAAGCTCCTGTGCCGTGGCCGTCAGCTCAGCCCGATGGGCGTTCACCCGGTCCTCCATCTGTGCACACTGCACCTTCACCACCTCGAGCGTGCTGTCAACCTCGGCCAGTTCCTGCTGAGTGGCCAGCAGGGCAGAGTCCTGCTTGTGTTTCAGCGCAGCCTTGCGCGCCTCTATCTCGTCGCGTCGCGAATGGCTGCCACAAGCCATCAGCAGTGCAGCAGCAAGCCCACATAGTATAAAAGGTGTTGCCTTCATGATGTTCTCATTAACAGTTCGGAAGATGAATTTGCGGGCAAAGTTACTAAAAACTCTTAACACATCACCACAAAACGTTAAGTTTTTAGTAACTTTGCAGTCAAAATCAAAAATTAGCAATGAAATTATATTCCGACGAGGAACTTGCTGAGATTCTCGACCAAAAAATATTCCATCAAATCAGTGAGGCAGCCGACCGCCTGGGCGTAGAATGCTACGTGGTGGGCGGCTATGTGCGCGACATCTTCCTGGAGCGTCCGTCAGACGACATCGACGTGGTGGTGGTGGGCAGCGGCATTGAGGTGGCCCAGGAGCTGAAGCGCATGCTGGGCCACAAGGCCCATCTGTCGGTGTTCAGGAACTTTGGCACGGCACAGGTGAAACTGGGCGACACGGAGGTGGAGTTTGTGGGAGCCCGGAAAGAGAGCTACAGCCACGACTCGCGCAAGCCCATCGTGGAGAACGGCACACTGGAAGACGACCAGAACCGCCGCGACTTCACCATCAACGCCATGGCCATCTGTCTGAACAGCCAGCGCTTCGGCGAACTGGTGGACCCCTTCAACGGTCTGGCCGACCTGGAAGACGGCATCATTGCCACCCCGCTGGAGCCGGGCATCACCTTCAGCGACGACCCCCTGCGCATGATGCGGTGCATACGTTTTGCCACACAGCTGAACTTTCAGATTGAAGACGAGACCTTCGAAGCACTGGAGCGCATGGCCGAGCGCATCAAGATTGTGAGCGCCGAGCGCATCGAGGTGGAGCTGAACAAGATTATCATGGCCCCTCATCCCAGCAAGGGATTTGTAGACCTGCAACGCTCGGGCCTGCTCAACATCATCCTGCCCGAACTGGCTGCACTCGACATTGTGGAGCAAAAGAACGGGCGCGCCCACAAGAACAACTTCTACCACACGCTGGAGGTGCTGGAGAATGTGGTGAAGAGCCGCCCCCACCCTGCCGAAGCCAGCCTCTACCTGCGCTGGGCGGCCCTGCTGCACGACATTGGCAAGACGAAGACAAAGCGATGGGACAATGCCCTGGGATGGACTTTCCACAACCACAACTTTATCGGAGCCAAGATGGTGCCACAGATTTTCCGCCGACTGAAGTTGCCCATGGGCACCGAAATGAAATATGTGCAGAAACTGGTAGACCTGCACATGCGTCCACAGGTGATTGCCGACAACGAAGTGACCGACAGTGCCGTGCGCCGACTGCTGAACGATGCCGGCGACGACATTGACGACCTGATGACGCTGTGCGAAGCCGACATTACCTCGAAGAACGAGGTGCGCAAGAAAATATTCCTGGAGAACTTCCGCATGGTGCGCGAAAAACTGGCCGACCTGAAGGAGAAAGACTACAAGCGACTGCTGCAACCCTGCATCGACGGCAACGAAATCATGGAGCTCTTCGGACTGCATCCTTCGCGCGAGGTGGGCACGCTGAAACAGTTCCTGAAAGATGCCGTGCTTGACAACAAGGTGGAGAACGAGCGCGAACCCCTGATGGAACTGCTCTTGCAGAAAGCCAGCGAGATGGGACTGAAAAAGTTATAAGCTTCCCAAAACAAAAAGAACTGGAAGAGGGCTGTGCCCATGGCTTTCAAAATGCCAAGACACAAAAAAAGAACTGGAAGAGGGCAACGGCCTTTCTTCCAGTTCTTTTTTTTGTATGTGAGTGTTTGATTACTCAGCAGCCAGCGTGAAGCGACGGAAAGCAGCAATCTTCAGCTCCTTGTCCTGCTGGGCGAGCCACTGCGACACAGTAGCCTTGTCGCCGTCGCCGAACTGGAACTCCTGGTCGACCAGGCAGTTCTCCTTCAGGAACTTCTGCACGCGGCCCTTGGCAATGTTCTCGATCATCACGGGCTTCAGCTGAGCCTCGCCCTCAACCTTGGCATCGGCAATCACCTTGCGAGCCTCGTTGGCCTGCTCCTGAGTGAGCCAGCCCTTCGACATGTTGCTCTCGATGTGGTCTTCGCTGTCAACGAGGTTGGGGTTGATACCAGCCTTCTTCAGCTTCATCTCCACGAACTTCTCAACCTGCTCCAGCTTGGTCTTCTCAACAGCGGTCTTGTACTCCTCGTCCAGGATCTTCTGGTCTACGCTGGCAGCATCGAGAGCCACGGGCTTCATGGCAGCCACCTGCATGGCCAGCTTGTGGCCAGCCTCGACGTTCTCCTTGTTGGTCTGAACCATGGTGCACAGGGTGTGCTTGCCCATGTGGTCATACACTTCGATGTTGTCACCTTCCAGGGTCTGATAGCCATCGAGCTCCATCTTCTCGCCCGTGATACCCGAACGCTGAGTCACAGCCTCCTGAGCCTTCACGCCGTTGATGTCGAGTTCCTTCACCTCGTCGATGGTCTTGCACTTGTTGGCCACGGCAGCATCGAGGATGCTCTTGGTCAGTGCAATGAAGTCGGCACCGTTGGCCACGAAGTCGGTCTCACACTTCAGGGCTATGATGGCAGCAAAGCCATTCTCCACCTTGGTGAGCACGCAGCCGTTTGAAGTCTCGCGGTCGCTACGCTTGGCAGCGATAGCCAGACCACGCTCACGAAGCAGCTCCTTGGCACGGTCGAAGTCGCCCTCGGCCTCGGTCAGGGCCTTCTTCACGTCGGCCAGACCAGCACCGGTCATGGCACGCAGTTTCTTGATATCGTCAATTGAAATAGCCATTTTTTCTTTTTTTTTCGTTATTACGTTATTTCGGTATGTCGAAATGATGCCACTCTGTCAATTACTCAGCAGCAGGGGCCTCTTCCTGTGCAGCGGGAGCAGCCTCCTCGGCGGGAGCCTCTTCCTTGCGCGCACGACGTGCGGGACGCTTCTCTTCAGCCTCGCCCTCAGCCTGTGCCTCGGCAGCCTTCTCGTCGGCCTTCTCAGCCTTGCGCTCTTCCAGTCCCTCGGCGATGGCGGCGCAGCAGGCGTTCAGAATCACCTCAACGCTGTCCTTGGCGTCGTCGTTGGCAGGAATGATGAAGTCGATGCCCTTGGGATCGCTGTTGGTATCAACGATGCCGAACACGGGGATGCCCAGGCGGTTAGCCTCGCGCACGGCAATGTTCTCCTTCAGAACGTCAATCACGAACAGAGCGCTGGGCAGACGGGTCAGGTCGGCAATAGAGCCCAGGTTCTTCTCCAGCTTGGCGCGCTGGCGAGTAACCTGCAGCAACTCGCGCTTCGACAGGTTGCCGAAGGTGCCGTCGTTCATCAGTTTGTCAATATTGGCCATCTTCTTCACAGCCTTGCGAATGGTGGGGAAGTTGGTGAGCATGCCGCCCGGCCAACGCTCGATCACGTAAGGCATGTTGACGCTGGTTGCCTTCTCGGCAATCACCTCTTTAGTCTGTTTTTTAGTACCTACGAACAGGATTTTCTTACCCTGACGTGCAATGTTCTTCAGTGCCTCGGCTGCATCGTCGATCTTAGCGACGGTCTTGTGCAGGTCGATGATGTGAATGCCATTGCGCTCAGTGTAGATGTAGGGAGCCATGGCGGGGTTCCACTTGCGCTTCAGGTGGCCAAAGTGGCAGCCTGCCTGCAGCAGCATATCAAAATTTGTTCTTGCCATTTTCTTTAAAATGCTTTAATGTTGTTTACTTTCTTTTTTAATTCTTTTGTTGTCCAGAACCAACTGGTGGGTAATCGCGAGCTTGGCTTCTTCCACGGGCCATGAGGCGTTGGGCCTTCGGAACAGCCCTTGAGAGCCGTCAGACTCAGAGAGTCCTACCAGTTTAGATGCTAAACATGTTCAGTTTTCCATTGCCGCTGCGCCATTGCAGAAGTCAAGCAACCCACAGGCTGCCAGACAGCAAGCAGTCAGGCGGCAAACAGAATTAACGCTTACTGAACTGGAAGCGACGACGTGCCTTGGGACGACCCGGCTTCTTGCGCTCTACCTCGCGGCTGTCGCGTGTCAGGAAGCCCTGTGCCTTCAGCGTTTTCTTGTCCTCAGCATTGATCTTCACCAGTGCGCGAGCAATGGCAAGACGCAGAGCCTGGCTCTGGCCCGTGAAGCCACCACCATCAAGATTCACCTTGATGTCATACTTCTCGGCCACCTCCAGCAGGTTCAGCGGCTGCTTCACCACATACTGCAGGATGGCAGAGGGGAAATATTCGGTTAAGTCCTTCTTGTTGATCGTGATCTTGCCAGTTCCTTCCGACAGATAAACGCGAGCTACCGAGCTCTTGCGACGACCTATTGCGTTAATTACTTCCATCTTACCTTACTATTATTTATACTGGTTAATATCAATTGCCTTCGGCTGCTGTGCCTCGTGCTTGTGCTCTGTTCCCTCATAAACATAGAGGTTGTTCAGCAAATGACGACCCAGGGGGCCTTTGGGCAGCATGCCCTTCACGGCATGGCGCAGGATGCGGTCTACGCCATTGGGGCGCTTGCGCAGCTCCTCGGGGGTGTTGAAACGCTGACCACCGGGATAGCCAGTATAACGGGTGTAGACCTTGTCGGTCTCTTTCTTGCCGGTGAACTTCACCTTGGCGGCATTGATGATGATAACGTTGTCGCCGCAATCTACGTGCGGAGTAAAGCTGGGCTTGTACTTGCCACGAATCAGCTTTGCGACCTTAGAAGCCAGTCGACCCACCACCTGATCGGTAGCATCGATGACGACCCACTCCTTCTTGGCTGTCTCCTTGTTGATGGAGACGGTCTTGTAACTTAAAGTGTTCATTTTAAATTTAATTACTAAAAAACAGTTTTACTTTATAAAGTTGATGTGTGAACGCCGATTCACAAACCACGCCGTCCGGCCAAAGACGGTCGCTATTTACACGACGCCCGTGGGGATTCTAAGACTCTCCCCCAATAATCGGACTGCAAAGGTACTTCTTTTTAAGGAAATACGAACAAAAACGCCTTGCAAGGAAACTGATATTTACGAATTATTAACAAAATCAATAATTATTAACAGCAGTTTTTACCTGCCAAAATGGCCCAACAATGCATGATGCAGCATCGACGAAGAGAGGAAAAAGAACAACCGAGCCCCCGTTGCAACACAACAGAGGCCCCGTTGCATCACAACGGAGGCCCTATTGCAACACAACGGAGGCCCTATTGCAACACAACGGGGGCCCTATTGCAACACAACGGGGCCCCCGTTGCAACATAACGGAGGCCCCGTTGCAACACAATGAGGGCCCGGTTGCAGAACAATCGGGCCCTCGTTGTGAGCGTGTATTAGAATGTTTTAGCGGCGCACCACCTTCTGGTTCTTCACCGTGCCGTCGGCCTGGCGGGTCTGCCTGATCAGCAAGCCCTTGGTGGTTTCGCCAGCCTTGCGGCCCTGCAGGTCGATGAAGCTTTCGCTCACCTGTTCTGCATTCAGCGCGTCGATGCCCATATAAGTTTTGATGGTGTACCACTGCACCTGAGTTTCATGGCTCTCGCCACCACCCGTGTAGATGCTCTTTACACCTATCTTATTATAAGTGTCGATGGCAGGATCGTTCAGATAGATGATCTTCTGGCCCTGATATTCGCTGAAGTCGTAGCCATCGGTGAAGCTGTAGGGCACTTGCGAAAGCTCTTCGGTGAGCATCATGTAGAGCGACGGAGCAAACACGATGGGAGCCACAGTGCCTTCCACGTCGGAATAAAGCTGATAGAACAGCTTGCTCTTCACCAGTCCCTCACCATTGGTGCCAGTGGCCGGAATGTTCATCATCACATAGCCATAACCATTCTGCTGACTGAAGGGAGTGAAGTTCGTCACTCTTGGATCGGCCGGCGTGGCAGCCACCTCGACCACCTTCTTCAACTGCACGCCAGTGAAGTAGTGATACCAGGAGTTGACATACTTTTCGCCCGAAACATAGAGCACCTGATTGGTGGTCAGTGTGCCCGTGGCGCTGTCGTAGCTGAACACGATGTCGACGGTTTCTGTGTCTTCATCGGCATCAGCCTCCTGAGCACCATGCAGATAGAACGGGTAGATGGTGAGCACGTGGTTGGCATCCTCTTCTTCAACCGTTCCCAGCAACTGCCGGCTCTTCACCGTGATCTTGCCGTCGGCCAGCGTGCCTTTCACCCAACCATTGGGCACGTAGCGGTTGTCAAGGCCCTGCAGATAGACGTCGGTGCCATCAAAGGCGATGTTCACGGCTGCATTGATCTGCGAAGTGACATTGCCGTTGCGGCTGTAATCCACGCGCGTAGCGGTATAGCTGTATTCTTCAGCCGTGAGACCGCTGGGCAGCACCACGGGCACGTCGTCCTTGGTGCTGAGCAACAGGCCGGAGTAATAGTTCACGTAGCTGTCGAGCTTGGCCACCGTGTCTTTCTTGACCAGGAGATATTGCGTGGAGAAGAAAGCATCGTCGGCAACATCGTAGCTGAACGTCATATCGGCAAGGTCTCCGTCGAAGCCAAAGGCAAAGCGGTTCTCGCCTTCTTCCTTGCCCAGGAACTGGGCGGCCGGGATGACAACCGTGTGGCCGTCGAACGAGCCCTTGACCCAGGCTTCGGGCAGGTCGGGATACAAGCCCTGAATGAAGATGCTGCCATCGGCCACGCCCACAGCCACACTGTCTTTCAGCGCCTTCTCAGCACCCTCTGAACACGAATAGAGGTAGTTCTTGGTAGTCAGTCCTTCGGGAACGATCACGGGCGTGAAGGCATTTGCTGTGAGGAAGCCCTCTTCGGCAGCAGCCAGCTGCTGTGTGGTCTCATTCAGCTGTGCGGCCTTGGCTGTGTCGCTGGCCAGCACGTCGCGGGCAGCATCGATGATGGTCTGGAGCTCATCGCGGTCGTACACCTTTGAAGCATCGGCCAACAGACTATCGGCCTTGGCAATCTCGCTATCGAGAGCCTGTGTGGCAATGGTCAGTGCCTGGTTGTAGACGATGACCATCTTCTGAATGCGAGCCTGATTGCCGCTGCCATCGGGCACGGAGAACACGATGGTGTCGGCCAGGCCGGTCCAGGTGCCAGTGGTGCCGTCGGCAGCATAGTCGCCACAGTCGGCCTGCAGGCGCATCTGCTTCTCACTGCCAGTCAGCGTGAACTCCACGCTCTTGATTTGCCGGCCCGTGAGCGTCAGCGTGTTGGCAGCATACAGGCGCAGGGCAGTGCCGCTGGAGTAATATTTGGGATTGTTCGTAGTGTTGCCGCCAATGCTCAGCACACCCTTCAGATAGTCGTCGAAATCGATGGTCTCAACGTCCTGGGTGTTTTCGTAGCCCTGCTCGGCTGCCACCCATGCAATCTCGGCCTCTTCCGACGACATGTTGGCCTGCTTGTGGGCCTGTATGGCAGCCTCAAGCGCCGTGGTAGCCTCTCTAACCGTTTGAATATCGTTGGTCAACGAGTCGGCCAGCACAGCCTGAGCCTCGTCGATGGCAGCAGAAAGCTCATCGCGTCCGAAGGGCTTGGTGGCGTCGTTCAGTGCCTTTCCGGCCTGAGCCACCACAGCGGCCAGCGTGTCCTTGGTAGCCTTGACGGCGGCAACCTCGGCAAAGTCTTTCACACCGACCCAGGCAGTGTCCGAAACATGGGTCTCGCCACCACCTCGGTAGATGCTCACCACGCCAACACGATTGAACTGGTCGAGATTCTGCTGGTTCAGGTAAACGCGCTCGCCACCACGGAAGATGTCATAATCATCGCCAAAGTTCCAGGGCAGTTCGGTCATGTCGGCTTCCAAGGATTCATAGTCGCTGCTCTTGAAAACAACGGGTTCGATGCTGTGCTCAATATCGCTCAGCAGCTGGTAGCTCAGTTTTGAAACAAGCATGGCGTCGCCCGTCACATCGACGGTGGGAACCTGCAGTTCCACCATCGGGTAGCGTCCCGTAAGCGTTGCAGTGACAATGCTTGGCGTGGCGGGCTTGGCAGCCTTCTCTACCACTTTCCGCAGCTGGGTGGCCGTGTAGATGGCGTACGCGTTCGACAGGTCATTGCGTGCCGAACCAATAATCACATACTGCTGGGTGGCCGTGAGGGTGCCTGCCTCATCGTCGACGGCGAACGTCACAGCCGACACGCTATCTGTGCCATAGCCCAGGAAATAGAAGTCTAACTTGCCATAGAAATAATTTTCGATGTAGCCCATGTACTGGTTGGCTGCAAAGGTGGCCTTGCCATCGGCAATGGTGCCCTTGATCCAGCCTTCGGGATAGGCGGCAGAAATGCCCTGCACATAAATATCGGCGCCGCTGATGCCCACCTTCACAGGAAGCGTCAGGTACTCGGGATCGGCAGCGGCGTCTTGGCTGTAGAGTGCAGCCGTCATCACGTAGTCTTCGGTCTGCAGTCCCTCGGGAGCAGCCACGATCTCGGCCTTTTCGCCAATGACCAGACCTGGAGAATAATAAGCGTAATACATTATTTCTGAAGCACCGGCATTCTCAAGAATGTAGCCAGCCGAGGTGAACTCATTCTCGCCCGTGATGTTGAACACCACATCGACAGGCCCTTCTTCGCCAAAACCGCTCAGATAGACCAGGCCGTTGGGGCCCTTGCCCATGTACTGAACAGGGAAGGTGACGGTGGTGCCGGCAATGGTGCCCTTGACCCAAGCGTCGGGAAGCGTGGCAAAGAGCCCCTGCACATAGACATCGGTGCCATCGATGCCCACCTTCACGGGCTGCTCGTAAGTGACGGAGCCATTTTCGGTGCCGCGTGTGCCGGTGGCCACCAAGTCGATGGTCTGCAAACCGGCCGGAGGAGTAACGGTGGCAGGAAGCGAGCCAATGGTCATGCCCGTCATGTAGCCATAATAATCCAATGACTTGTCACTGCCATTGTAAAGCGCAAGCCCAAGGGCACTATAGAAATCAAGATCGGCATCATAGCTGAACGAAAGGGGGGCCAATCCTGAGTTGTAACCGCTCAAATACTGCAAATTGCCATCGGCATCGACGCCCTGAAACTGCACCGGGAAGGTGACCAGGCCGTTATCGAGCGTGCCCTTGGCCCAGGCTTCGGGCACAAGGGAATTCAGACCCTGCATGTAGACATCGCTGCCCTGCTTGCCCACCTTGACCGTTGCAGCATAATCCACGTTGCCTGAACCCACGACATTGAGCGTTCCGTTCATGGGCAGCTGCTCAACAACAAGACCGGCAGGAGGCGTCACCACATCGGGAACGGCAAACGGGGTGAACACGGTGGAGAACTCGCCGGGAGCGCCATACGTCATGGCAGTATCGTCATCGGTCCAAGCCAGGGCCAGCACATAGGTGGCCGAGGTGGCATTCTGCGTGATGGTGCCATCAGCGCCGATGGTGTAGGTCACGGCGGTGGCAGCCTCGTCGGTCGTGGCATTCAGCTCGGCCGCGTCTACGTTGGCCAGCACCAAATAGGCGCCATAACCATATTCGGCATTCCATGTCACCAACTGCTTCGTGGGCACCGTGATGGTGTTGCCATCCTTGGTTCCCTTCACCCAGTTGCCACTGAATCCGGCCACAGGAGCTTGAATGTAGACGTCGTTGCCGTCGAAAGCAATGGTGACATTGCCCGACTGCTCACGCAGCTCATTCTTACTGGCAGTATTGTTGTAGCCATAATAGCTGCCCGAACGCACGTACTGCTTCTTCTGAGCCGAAGCCGGAATGCTGGTAATCAGATCGGCCGCACTGGCCTGCAACCTGGCAGAACGGCTGTTGGCCCTAACGGGAGCATTGCCTTTCTTCGCACTGGTATTCTTGGCCAGCGGGGCATGGGCAAACGCTGCTGCTGGCTTGGCAAACTGCATGACGGACAGCTGTTGCTGTTGCGCGGTATGCAGGCTTACCCGCTCTCTCACAGGAGCTTGCTTCTGTGCAAATGATATCACTGATACCATTGCAGCCAAAATTAGAAGGGTAAACTTCTTCATAAGCATGAATTATTAGTGAAATAATATTATAAAATTATGTATATATATCGCCGTAACTTCAGTGCCAATGTTGATTAATTTCTACGCATAAGGCGCAAAATTACGAATTATCCACAAAAAACATTACCAAATGTTATAAAAAGTTTTGTTTTTGTGAAAGAAATGACATAAGTCAACACCCTTTTCGCATTTTTATTTATCTTTGCAACACAAACATTCACGAAAAAAATGACTACGGAAAACTATCTGGCTGCCCCCCAGCGCTATGAAGGAGGCATGCAGTATGAGAGATGCGGGCGCAGCGGTGTGCTGCTGCCAAAGGTGAGCCTGGGCTTCTGGCACAACTTCGGCGGCGTGGACCCCTACGAACGCTCAAGAGAGATTACCCATTATGCCTTTGACCACGGCATTACCCACTTCGACCTGGCCAACAACTACGGGCCGCCCTACGGCTCGGCCGAAGAAACAATGGGCCGACTGATGCACGACGACTTCGCTTCGTACCGCGACGAACTCTTCATCTCGACCAAAGCGGGCTACGACATGTGGCCCGGCCCTTACGGCAACTGGGGGTCGAGAAAATACCTGATGGCCTCGCTCGACCAGTCGCTGCGGCGCATGAACCTGGACTACGTGGACCTGTTCTACAGTCACCGCTACGACCCGGAGACGCCACTGGAGGAAACGCTTCAGACCCTGGTCGACGTGGTGCGAGCCGGCAAGGCGCTCTACGTGGGCATATCGCGCTGGCCTCTGGAAGCCACAAGGTTTGCGTTCCAGTACCTGAAACAACGCGACGTGCCTTGTCTCATCTATCAAGGCCGACTGAACCTGCTGGACCGCGCCCCACAGGAAGAGGGCATCTTGCAGCTGTGCCGCGAACAGGGCGTGGGCTTCATCTCGTTCTCGCCGCTGGCCCAGGGACTGCTGACCGACCGCTATCTGAACGGCATACCTGAAGACTCGCGCATGTCGAAAGGAAAATTCTTGAAAGAAAGCATGCTGACACCAGAACTGCTGGAGCGCCTGCGCAGCTATAACCAAACGGCCCAGCAACGCGGCGAGACGCTGGCCGAAATGGCGCTGGCATGGATTCTGCACCAGGAGGGCGTCACATCGGTGCTGGTGGGAGCCAGTTCTACTGCGCAGTTGCAAAAGAACCTGCGCTGCGTGCAGGCCAAGCCATTCGACAATCTGCTTTAGGCACAACGGCCATCGTCAGCTGCTCCCCTCGCAACAAGACCAGCACAGACACAAGTAACGGCACTACCCGCATGCGTGGTAATGCCGTTACTTATTTGTTTTCAGACAGTTTCTGAGGCAACTGCTATTTTGCCGTCTTCCTGCGCTGGCGAATCTCCCAGCCAAGTATTGCGAAGAACAGCACGAAAAGCAGGCCCAGTGAGACGTAAGCAATGGTTTCTGTGCGATCGACCGACTTGGGGAAGAACGACAGCACCACTTCATGCTCGCCGGCATCTACCTTCAGGGCACGAAGCACATAGTTCACACGACCCACTTCGGCTTCCTTGCCGTCGATGGTGGCAGTCCAGCCAGGATAGTAAATCTCGGAGAACACAACAACACCGCCTTTGGCCGACTGCACCTTGTAGGTCAGCTGGTTGGGCTCATACTTCAGCAGCGTGACCGTGCTGGACGAATCCTGCGGCTGGCTCTGACCCAGCACCTCGCTGAACTTCTGATCGCTCACGGCCACATGGCGCAAAGGCACACGGCCCAGCGAATCGAGCTCTTCATTGGCATTGGCCACATAGCGCACCTCGTCTACCCACCATGCGTTTCCATAGGCATGGGTGTTCTGGATGGGCAGTGTCTTGCCCGACTGCAGGGGCAGAATCATGTAGCGTGTGTTCAGCATGTTCAGAACAGGATAGACACTGTCGCCGTTGATGCGCTCCATGCGACCGCCCGACTGAGAAATGGCGGAGAAGGCTGCCTGCATCTCAGGCATGATGTGGGCATCGATGAGTTCCTGGTAGCGGCGCAACTTGGCTGCATGATAGCCACCAATAGACTTGTGATAGTAACTGGTCTCGTTCTCATTGAAGGTGCTTCCTGCCAGGTTCAGCACACGATAGTCCAGCGTCGAGTCTTTCAGGATTTCCTGGTCGGTCTCGGTCATGGGCTGCTTCTTCGAACGCTCCACCTTGGGCACAAACATCGAGTCGTTCAGATAGCGCTTGTTCACCTGCCAAAGATCGAACAGACACAGCACAACGAGCAAGCCAGTGAGCGTCAGGGAGTTGAGCTTGCGAGCCTTGAAGAGCAACAGCAGGAACGTGCCAACGAGAATGATCAAGAACGAACGCCATGCGTCGGCCGTGAACATGGCCTGTCGCATTTCCGTAAGATTGGCCATCAAAGGGGCAATATGCTCCTGGGGCAGCTTGCTCAATGCGTCGATTTCGCTTGAAGAAATAAAGCTGTCGAAGAACATGGTGGGGAACAAGGCAAAGAGCAGTGCAATGCCTCCCGTAAGACCAAACGACAAATAGACCAGCTTGATTTTCTTCGTGAGCAACTGTGGCTCGTCGACCACCTTCTTCAGGGCCATCATGGCCAGCAAGGGAATGGTGAACTCGGCTATGACAAGGATGGAAGCCACGGTGCGGAACTTGGCATACATGGGCACGTAGTCGAGGAAGAAATTGGTGAAGCCCATGAAATTCTTACCCCATGAGAGCAGAATGGAAAGAATGGTGGCCGCCAACAAGGCCCACTTCATGGGACCTTTCACAATGAAAAGGCCCAGCACAAAGAGAAACAACACAAAGGCGCCCACATATACGGGGCCACTGGTTCCGGGCTGTTCGCCCCAATACTGTCCCAACGAATTATAGACCGAAACATATTGCTGGTTGGCATGTTTCATGGCCGTTTCGTTCTCGGCCAGGGGCACCGATGCGCCACCCTTGGCATTGGGCACCAGCAGCGTCCACGTCTCACCGATGCCATACGACCACTGCGTGATGTAGTCGCGATCAAGGCCACTCGACGTCTGATTCTCGGAATGGTCCTTCACCAGCTCGCTCTTGCCACGCATGGACTCCTGACCATACTCCCAGGTGTGATACAGGTTGGAAAGATTGATGAGCACACCCAGCAATCCACCCACGAGTGCTGCACCCGTGGCCTTCAGGAAATGGGCATACTGCCGTTTCTGAATGGCTTCGACCAAATAGGCCAGCACCATGAAGAAGATGATGAACAGATAGTAATAGGTCATCTGCACGTGGTTGGAGTGCACTTCAAACGCGGCAAAGATGGCCGTCACAAGGAGTCCCCAAAGGTATTTGCCTCGATAGGCCAGCACAATACCGGCTATCATGGGCGGCAAATAAGCCAAGGCCCACACTTTCCAAATGTGGCCTGCTGCAATGATAATTAGAAAATAGGTGCTGAACGCCCACAACACTGAGCCCAACACCGCCAAATGCTGACGGAAATCGAAGGCACGCAGCAAAATATAGAAGCCCAGCAAGTAGATAAACAGATACCACACATTCTCTGGAAGTCCCAAATGATATATGTTTTCCAGTTTGCTCAACGTAGAAGTGGACTGATAAGAAGGTGCCATCTGATAAGTTGGCATTCCGGAGAAGATTGAATTAGTCCAACGGGTTACTTCTCCAGTACGCCGAAGATACTCTCCACTCTCTTGTCCTGAGCCCACACTTGCAGACGAGTCGTGCCGGAACAAAATACGGTCTTCAACATCGGCCGGGAAGAAATAAGCAAATGACACAATGGCAAAAAGCAACACTGCCACGACATCGGGCAGCAATCGTTTCAAAGTCTTCATTTTTTTGATAAGTATTTTAAAATCAGGGTGCAAAGTTAATCATTTTTATGTTTTATCGTGTGCTTTTTGGTGTTTTTTTACTAAAAAAGCCAACATAGCGACGACTTTATGGCAATTTATTCGTAACTTTGCCGCCAAAAAAATCAAGGAAACATGAAAATTGGCATTATCGTAGCAATGGACAAGGAGCTTGCACAACTGCAGTCGCTCTTCAACGATGGCAATGTGCGCGTGGAAAAATGCGGCATTGGCAAGGTGAACGCTGCATTGGGGGCTCAGCGAATGATTAACGAGTTTCATCCCGACATGATTATCTCAAGCGGATGTGCAGGCGGCAATGGCGACGACATCGATATACAGGATGTGGTGGTGAGCAGCGAACTGGTGTATCACGACGTGTACTGCGGAACCGCCATCGACGACACCACGGTCTACGGACAAGTGCAGGGACTGCCTGCACGCATTGCGGCCGACCCGACGTTGCTGGCCAAGGCCAAGGCACTGCAGTGCGGCGTAAAGATACATGCTGGCCTCATCGCCACAGGCGACTGGTTCGTTGACTCCAAGGAAAAGATGCGCGAGATAGTGGGCCATTTCCCGGAGGCTAAGGCCGTGGACATGGAGTCGTGTGCCATTGCGCAGACGTGTTATATAAATAAGGTGCCATTCATTTCGTTCCGTGTGGTGAGCGACCTCCCACTGCGCGACACTCACGCCTCGCAATACCACAACTTCTGGGACACCGTGGCCCTGCACTCCTTCCAGGTGACCAAGACTTTTGTAGAATCGCTCTACGAATAACACTCCAAATCTTTCACGCACTAACAGAAAATAAAAAAAACGAAATACCAATTATGAATATTGAGACGTTGATAAGCAATGCCGCCCAGGAAGCCGTGAAGGCCCTCTACGGCATGGATGCTACAGAAAAGATGACGCAGCTGCAAAAGACACGCAGCGAGTTTGAAGGCAACCTCACGCTGGTGGTCTTCCCCTTCATTAAAGCGGCCAGGAAGTCGCCTGAACAAACAGCCGAAGAGATTGGCCAATACCTTGTGGAGCACTGTCCCGCCGTGGAAAAATATAATGTGGTGAAAGGTTTTCTGAACCTCTCTGTGGGCCAGGGTGCATGGCTGCAACTGCTCCAGGCAATCGATCAGGACGAGCACTTCGGCATGAAGAGCGTGCATGAGGATTCTCCCCTCGTGATGATCGAATACTCATCGCCCAACACCAACAAGCCCTTGCACCTGGGCCATGTGCGCAACAATCTGCTGGGCTGGTCGCTGGCCAAGATCATGGAGGCCAACGGCAACCGCGTGGTGAAGACCAACATCGTGAACGACCGTGGCATACACATTTGCAAGTCGATGCTGGCTTGGCTGAAATACGGCAATGGCGAAACGCCAGAGTCGAGCGGAAAGAAGGGCGACCACCTCATTGGCGACTACTATGTGGCCTTCGACAAGCACTACCGCGAGCAGATTGGCGAACTGGTGGCCCAAGGCATGGACGAAGAGAAGGCCAAGCAGGAAGCTCCGCTCATCAAAGAGGCCCACGAAATGCTGGTGAAATGGGAACAGGGCGACCCTGAGGTGCGCGCCCTGTGGGAGAAAATGAACAACTGGGTGTATGCCGGATTCGACGAAACCTATAAGCGCCTGGGTGTTTCGTTCGACAAGATTTACTACGAAAGCCAGACTTATCTGAAAGGCAAGGCAAAAGTGGAAGAAGGTCTTGCCAAAGGACTCTTCGAACGCCATGAAGACGGCTCGGTGTGGGCCGACCTGACCAAAGAGGGACTGGATAAGAAGTTGCTGCTGCGCAGCGATGGCACCAGCGTCTACATGACACAGGACATCGGCACGGCTGAAATGCGTTTCCAAGACTACCCCATCGACAAAATGATCTACGTTGTGGGCAACGAACAGAACTATCATTTCCAGGTGCTCTCAATTCTGCTCGACCGCCTGGGCTTCAAGTGGGGCAAGGAGCTGACGCACTTCTCCTATGGCATGGTGGAACTGCCCAACGGCAAGATGAAGAGTCGCGAGGGAACCGTGGTCGATGCCGACGACCTGATGCAACTGATGATTGACGACGCCTATAAGGCTGCCGACGAAGCAGGAAAGAACGCCGACCTGAGCGAGGACGAGAAACAGGAGATTGCCCGCATCGTGGGTCTGGGTGCACTGAAGTACTTCATCCTGAAGGTAGATGCCCGCAAGAACATGCTGTTCAACCCCGAAGAAAGTATTGATTTCAACGGCAACACAGGCCCCTTCATTCAATACACCCATGCACGCATTCGCAGCATTCTCAGGAAAAACGAAGTGGCTGCAACCGAAAGTGCAGATGCCAACGCTTCGCTCTTGTCCATTCATCCTGCATTAGAAGAAAAAGAAATAGAACTCATTCAAAAGATGAACGAGTTTGGAGCCGCAGTAGAGCAGGCAGGCAAAGACTACAGCCCCAGCGGCATTGCCAACTACTGCTATGAACTGACGAAGCTGTTCAACCAGTTCTATCACGACTACAGCATCCTGAACGAACCCGATGCCGAAAAGCGTGCCATGCGCTTGATACTGGCCAAGAACGTGGCCAAGATTATCAAGAACGGCATGAGCCTGCTGGGCATCGAGGTGCCAGAAAGAATGTAATATGCTGCAGAATCCTCCCGACTATCGTCACGACACAGTGCTGCCCTTGCCTTTGGAGGTAAGGGCAGACGCTATTGCCGTGGATGCGGCCTGCTCTGGCAACCCAGGCCCCATGGAATACCAGGGCATCGACCTGATTACAGGGCAAAGAATCTTCCACTTTGGCCCCATGCAAGGCACCAACAACATTGGCGAATTCCTGGCCATCGTGCATGCACTGGCACTGTGCTGGCAGCACGGACAGCAGCAGAAAACCATCTATAGCGACAGCTACAACGCCATCTTGTGGGTAAGCAAGCGGCAGTGCAAAACAAAGCTGGAACGCACACCACAAACCGAACAGCTCTATCAGATTATTGCACGGGCAGAAAACTGGCTGCGCACCCACAACTATCGCAATCCTATCATCAAATGGGAAACGGCAAAGTGGGGCGAAGTTCCAGCCGACTTCGGACGTAAATAGGCCAAACACAGCGGCTTTAATTCTTTTTAACCCAAAGAACGGGGCACCAGTTTGAGTTTTTTTATATATTTGCAACCTAAAACGAATCTTTCACAATCTTTAATGCGCGCAAAATAAAGATGACTGATATAATTCTTTCAAGTTTTCTAAGCTTGTTTGCTCTGTTTGGCAATGAGGAACAAGTGGATGAAAAACGGGCAAAAGCCATGATCGTGAACTACCTGCGCCGTCATTTCGGCATCAGGAACATCGACGGCTATCTGGATCTTTACAGCGACATGCGTCTGGCTTACGAAATGACAGAATCGCTGGATGTTGAAGACACTGCAAGCACCATTTGCACCAATCTGCACGGAAAAATTTCGGCCAGGGAAGAAGCCTTGCTGCTGTTGCGAATCATGGAGTTTTGCGGCAACAAGGAAGGTGCCATACACCCCATGTTCAAAACCATGGCCACCGTGTTCGGCGTTTCCGACAGCCTGTTCCAGGACTTCTGCGATTTTGTTGCCAACAAGACATCAGACCACGTGATGCTGCACCAGCTGGAAGATACCGACGGACAACTGAAGACTCTTTATGAGCCCACCTCCAACATGTTGCTCTTCACCTACACTGGCCACGACACGGTATTGCTCAACGACGTTCCCGTGCTTTCCGGAGCCTACCAGCTGTGGCAGCAAAGCAGCGTGCTGAAGGGACGCGGCGGCAAGCCCGTGTACTATTCCACCCTGATCAGCACCTACAACAAGTCGAAGAGCACGACCACCGACGTGGAGTTTTGCGGACGCAACATCAACTTCCGCTTCCCCAACAGCGACAATGGTATGCACAACTTCAGCTTCACCCTGCACCAAGGCGAGCTGTTGGCCATCATGGGCGGTTCCGGTACTGGCAAGACCACTTTGCTTTCCATTCTCACCGGCACCCTCATACCTCAGGAAGGAAGCTGATTGGCTTTGTACCACAAGACGACCTGCTGATTGAGGAACTCACGGTGTACCAAAACCTGTGGTACACAGCTAAGCTATGCTTTGAAGGCATGACCGACGCTGAAATCGACCAGCGCGTCATGAAAACGCTGAAAGATCTGGAGCTCGATGCCGCCAAAGACCTGAAAGTGGGTTCGGCCATCAACAAATACATCTCCGGCGGTCAGCGCAAACGACTCAACATTGCCTTGGAGCTCATTCGCGAGCCTGCCGTGCTGTTTCTCGACGAACCCACATCGGGCCTGTCATCGGCCGACACGGAAAAGGTGATCAATCTGCTGAAACAGCAGACGTTCAAGGGAAAACTCATCGTGGTGAACATTCACCAGCCTTCGAGCGACGTTTATAAATTGTTCGACCGCTTGTGGCTGCTCGACCGTGGCGGCTACCCCGTGTTCGACGGCAACCCCATCGACGCCATCACTTATTTCAAGCAAGAAGCCTGCTACGCCGATGCTGAGACCAGCGCCTGCCCCACCTGCGGCAACGTGAATCCTGAAATTGTGCTGAACATCATCAACGAGAAAGCACTTGACAACAGCGGCGAGATTTCCGATGAACGCAAAACAACGCCCCAGGAGTGGCACGAGCTCTATCTGAAGAACCGACCAGAGCAGCCCACTCCCAAGGTGAGCGATGTGCCGCCCTCCGACCAGAAGAAGCCAGGCCGACTGAAACAGTTCCTCATCTTCCTTCAGCGCAACTTCAAGACCAAGATATCCAACAGGCAATACCTGGCCATCACCCTGCTCGAAGCACCCGTGCTGGCAGTGGTGTGCTCATTGCTCACCCGCTATGCGCCGCCCGAAGGCTACACCGTAATGGACAACAAGAACCTGGTGAGCTATTTCTTCATGGCCGTCATTGTTGCCACCTTCATTGGCATGAGCGGCAGCGCTGAGGAAATCATCAAAGACCGTGCCCTGCTGAAGCGCGAAAACTTCCTGCATCTGTCACATTCCAGCTATATCTGGTCAAAAATTGTGTTCATGGCAGGCGTGTCGCTGTTGCAAACGCTGCTTTTCATTGTCATTGGCAACACCATCATGGGCCTGCACGGACTGTTCGGCGCATGGTGGCTCATCCTTTTTGTCACCGCCCTGCTGGCCAACCTCACAGGTCTGCTGCTCTCGCAATGCCTCAATTCGGTAGTGGCCATCTACATCAGCATCCCCATGCTGCTCATTCCCCAAATATTGCTGTGCGGACTGGTGGTGAGTTTCTCCGACCTCACGCCCAAGAGCACCACAGGCAATGTTCCCGTGATTGGCGATCTCATACCGTCGCGCTGGGCTTATGAAGCACTGGCCGTGACCTCGTTTGCCGACAATGAATATGAAAAGCCGCTCTTCGAAATCGACAGGCAGAAATATGAGAACCAGTTCTACAACCTTGGCTTCCTCTACGAGCTGCAATCGCAACTGGAGACCCTGCAAGACGAAAAGAAGAACGGAAAGCCCGTGAAGCCAGAGCACATGGAGGTGATTCGCACCAATCTGCCCCAGCTCACAGAATACTGCGGCATGAAGCCCTACAGCGGCGACGAGAGCTACGAGTCGCTCCGCAGCTACATGAAGCAAGCCCAGCAAATTCTGTCGAAGCGAAGCAACCAGGCAACCCTCAAGGCCGACGCAATGATGTCAAACATGATTCGCCAGTCGGGTAAGGATGCTGTGCTGGAGCTGAAACGCCAAAACATGAACCTGAAACTGGAAGAGTGCGTGGTTGGTGCCGACCAGCAGCGCATGCTAAACGTTGTGTCGGGTCACATTGTGCCGCGTGTGGGCCAAATCTATCTGACGCCCCGCAGCAGTATAGGCCGTGCCCCCTTCTACAGCTGTGAAAAGATTCTGGGTTCGTGGCACATCAAGACCCTTTGGTTCAACATGGCCATGATGTTGCTCATGTCGTTGGTGGTGGCAGTGCTGCTGTTTACCGACTGTCCGGGCAAATATCTCAGAGCAAAGAGTTCGTAGACCGTCCCACTCAAAAAGAAGAAATAAAGAAAACACTTATTAATAACAAACAAACAAAAAGAAAAATGAAAAAATTATCAGTTTTCGCTGTGGCTTTCGCAGCAATCGCCTTTGCAGCTTGCGGAGGCAAACAGAATGCACAGAATGCAGAACAGACTGAGTCGGAAAAAACTTTTGAGCAGGAGCAAATCGAGGCAAGCATCAAGATGCACTTCGACAGCCTTGCCTCTGCAGTGGGCCAGCTCAAGCAGCTGCCTTTCGTTCAGAAAGACGGTGGTGTGAGCCTGACCGACGAAGAGAAGCAGGTGAAGCCCGACTATCTGCTCGACCCCGCAGTGGCTGAGAACGCCCAGACCCTGGCCGAGAAGTATCGCGTGCTGAGCGCCCTTCAGGTAGACAAGGAAGTGGCAAAGCTCTACGACATGCCCCTCGACGACTACGACAAGGCCATTACCAAGCTGGCTACCGACATCAACGATCCTTCGTTCAAGGCCATCGAAGGCACCTCTTCGGTGTTTGAGACCACACAGGTTCTCTATGATGCCATGAACGAAAATGGCCGCATCAACTACTTCTGGCAGCTGGTGGCCACATCGCTCGTTGAGCAGCTCTATGTCGTTTCGCAGAACAGCGAGAAATTCTTGGCTTCGTTCGACGACGATGCAGCCTCGAACATCACCTTCCGCATCATCCTGCTGCAGGATGCCATCGACCGCCTGGCTGAGTATGATCCTGAAATCACGCCTGTGGCCGAGGCCATCAAGCCCCTCTACGTGCTCAATGCCACCTCTGTTGACGAGCTGAAGGCTCAGTTGGCCCAAGCAAGCGAGCAGATTGCTGCTGCCCGTGAGGCCCTGACCAAATAAGGCTTCCCTCACTGGCACAAACACAATAGAGGCCCCATTCATCCGAATGGAGCCTCTACTTTTTTTTGTTGCATGCAATCAAACAATCCTTACTGATAAATGACGTAGTCAGACAGTTTCACCCACGACTGTTTTTCTGTGTAGGTGGTCTGATAAGCCCCAACGCCCAGTCGCACGCTGTTCACGTCGACAGGCGAACCAGGCATGTTGCTCCATGTGGTGCCGTCACGGCTGGTGCGGGCAAAGAGTTTGGTGCCACGACGCTCAAACTGCATGATGGGGTCAAAGTCGTAGCCCTTCGAGTTGGGATACTGCGGACGTCCTCTGACGCTCAGCACGGTGAACATATTGCCGCAGTTGTAGAGCGGAAAGGCACCAAGCTGATAAAAAGTATCGCCGTCGGCAACAATCAAGCCACCTTCGTTATAGCCCGTCACCGAGCGAGACTGAACGCCCTCCATGTCAGAAAGTCGCACCATGACCACGAAGTCGCCTTCCACCTCTTTATATATATAGGCACCGTTGTTCAGCGGGTCATCATTGAAAAGTGGCGTTGTGGCCTGCAGTGTGAACTCATCCCGCTTCTCAAACACCGGCTTCATGCTGGGCGACAGCGTGAAACGGCTGTCAGGGTCCGACTCTTCGAAATCGTCGTCGCCCAACGAAGGCAGCCGCACGTCTTTCCCTTTGCCGTAGAGTTTTTCCACCATCTGTTCATCGGCAGCCATGGGCATCACGTTCAGCTCGCTCAGATAGCCCCTGAAATTGTTGGTTCCCGCAGCATCGGCACCAATCACGATGCGCCCTTCAGGACGCACCATCAGGAAATTGTTTTGCTCGCGCAGCAGTTTCCCGTCAAGATACACCTTCTCCTTCCAGCCATCGAACGTCACCACCCAGTGATGCCACTGGCCCTCACAGTTCTTCACGCTCTGTGCAGCGCCAAAACTTTCAAACGAACCATTGTGGCTCATCAGCCCCGCTTGTCGGTCGGTGCCCAGCCTAAACTCAGTAGTAGCCAAGTCGGCCCGCGAACTGCTCAGCGAGACCACCGTTGACACAGGCCCCACCTGAGTGGACAAGGCCCACGCCGAAATGGTATAAGGCGCGTTGTAACGATAGCATGCCGGCAGTGGCACATTGCTCACCAGCGACTGCGTGCCATTGAAGAAGAGTGCCCATCGCCCGTCTTTCACCCTGACGCGCACAGGCTTGTTGGCCTTGAACGACATGCCGCCCTCAGTTCCCTGAATCTCAGTCAGGTCGAAAGGCAGCGTTCTTCCATCGGCCAGTCGGGCTGCCTCAAAGCCAAACCGTGCCTGCAACGCCTGTCCCCTCTCGCGGCTGTCCACATCCTTTTGGTGCATGCCCGGATAGCCATCGTTGCCCGCCACATCGCCGACTGGCAATTCGGGAGCCTTCTGCCACACCTTCACGTTCCACACAGCAGGCATGTGTCCGTTCTTCTGCGTGTCGCTGATGGTGATGCGCAGGAAGCGGGCCTTGCCTTTGCCACGGTCTATCATGGGCGAGCCCTGCATGGTGTTAGCCGTGCGGTCGGCAAACAGCGTCCAGTGTTCGCCATCCATAGAACACTCAATCTTGTACTGGTAGAAGAAGGTGGCATATTCAAACTGCGTCCACACCTCGCTGAATTTCTGCACCTTTCCCAGGTCTATCTGCAACCACTCGCCATGGTTCTGCCCGTCAGGCAGCGACCAGTTGGTGTGGCGAGCCTTCCAAAGCGTGGCATTGTTGTCGTCGACAGCATATTCAGGCTTGAACCACTCATCATAATAAGACGATGCCGTGACCTTGGCACCATAGGCCAGGTTCTTGTGCTTCTTGTCACGAAACATCTCCACCAGCTGCGCATTGTGTGTGGGCACCACAGGCAGAATGCGGCCATCGGCATCAAACTTCAGCTCGTCTATGCACACCTGGCGGTTGAAGCCATGCACACTGCGCGGCAAGTTGTGGCGATGATACACCATGTAGTAGTGCCCATCCTGCTCCAAGATGCTGTGATGGCCAGGGCCGTGCACCGTTTCATCGCCGTTGGTCGTGAGCAGTTCGCCCTGATAGACGAAAGGTCCCATGGGTCCGGTGGTCGATGTGGCATACTGCACGCGGTAAGTATCGTCGTGGCAGGAGCCGGAAGAGTAGGTGAAATAATAGATGCTGCCCCGTTTGAACACAAAGGGAGCCTCGAAGATGTCCTTCAGTTCGGTATTGGGAATGAGCCTTTTTTCACAGAAGAACGAGTCGGCAGCAATGGCAAACGGATGTTCCTCGCGCCAACGCCGCGCATCGCCACCCCCCGAAAGACCATGAGCCCCCGGCGACAGCTTGGCCACTCCGCAGCCAAAGCCATCGTAGATGCCCCAGGTGGTGAAGTAAAGATACTCCGCCCCGTCGTCGTCGCGAAACAGCTGTGGGTCGAGCGTAATGGCATTGTGAACATAGCGGTCGGGCACCATCACGGCATCATCGCGCCCCAGGATGTTTTTCCACGGGCCCAGGGGCGATGCGCTCTCGCCCACAAGCACGTTGCAGGGCTCACAGTAATAGTAGCGGAAAGTGCCGTCGGACTGCTGCACCACATCGGGGGCCCACACCACTTCCGTGGTTGGCCAGTTCATCACCACGTTCTTCCAGTTCACGAAGTCCTTGCTCACCCACACCTGGGCAGGTCCGTAGCCGTTACCCGTGCCGTCGGTGGTGGCATAAAGATAGTAGGTGTCGCCAAAGCGGCGAATGGTGGGATCGGCAAAATAGCCCGGAACGATGGGGTTGGCATTGCCCGGCGCGTTCCATGCCGGGCCACTCACAGCCGATGGCGTGTAGGCACGGCTGGCTGGCTGTGCCTGCAGCAAGGCAGGCTGCAACAAGGCGAGCACCACCCAGACAAAAAACTGCTTCATAGCTTTTCTTTATGGTAAACTGTTATTTGGTTATGGTCATAGAGAGCCGAACTGGCCACCCGCACATGGGCAGGCAACTGCGGAGCAGGCGTGCCGCCGGCCACCGTCTTCAGCAGGGCCGTCTCCACGCGAATCTCGTCCCACAGGTCCTGCTCCAGGAACGACTGCAGCGTCTTGGCGCCCCCCTCCACAATGAGCGACTGAATGTGGTGGGCGTGCAGCGTCTGCAGCCGGAGTGGATGCTGGCGGTCTACCACCAGCCGCTTGGGGTTGGGTCCCCACCACTCGCGCACGCTCAGCAGCGGGTGCTCACGCTCATTGGTCACACGCCCCACCAGGATGGCATCCTCTTCAGCGCGCAGCTTGTGCGAAAGCATCTGGGTGAAGGGCGTCGATATGGCCAGCGCCTGCCCTTGGTTGTCAATAAATCCATTGGCCGTCTGCGCCCATTTCAGAATGATGTAGGGGCGCTGCAGCCTATGATAGGTCATGAAACGGCGGTTCAGCTCCCTGCATTCCGCTTCGAGCACCCCCACCCTGACGTCGATTCCTGCCTCCTGCAGTTTCCTGATGCCACGTCCCTGCACCTGAGCAAACTCGTCTATGCAGCCCACGACCACCCTGCGCACACCTTTTTTAATAATAAGGTCGGCACAAGGGGGTGTCTTTCCATAGTGCGAACAAGGCTCCAGACTCACGTAGATGGTGCTCTCTGCCAGCAGCGCCTCGTCGGCTGCCTTCACCGAAGCAAAGGCATTCACCTCGGCATGGCCCTCACCACAGCGCACGTGGTAGCCTTCGCCAATCACGCGGCCTTGTGCCACAATCACCGCCCCCACCATGGGGTTGGGCCGCGCGTTCTGCATTCCGCCGCGTGCCAGCTGCAAGCAGCGCCGCATGTATTTTTCGTCGTCAGATGTTTGGTTCATTGGCACCTTTTTATTACTTTTGCAAATGTTATGAACTACGAAGAACTATGGCACCCCCTCACGCGTGTCTATGATGCAGGCGAGGCTCGCGCCGTGGCCCGCATGGTGCTCGAGGTGGGTTTCGGCCTGTCGCTTGCCGATGTTCTGTGCGGCAAAGTTACACAATTATCTGCAAAGGAACAAGCAGAACTGCAGAAAATTCAGCATAGACTGCTGCAAGGCGAGCCCGTGCAATACGTGCTGGGCGTGGCCGACTTTGGCCCCAGCACGCTGCGCGTGACGCCCGACGTGCTCATTCCACGGCCCGAGACCTACGAGCTGTGCCAGTGGATCACAGCCGACCTTGCCCCCCTTGTCCCCCATCTTTCTCCCTTCACCATTCTCGACATTGGCACGGGCAGCGGCTGCATTGCCTGCACGCTGGCCGCCCAGTGGCCCCATGCCAGGGTCACGGGCTGGGACATTTCGCCAGGCGCACTGGCCGTGGCAAAGGAGAACGCCAACCGAACGGGCACCAACGTGTGTTTCGAGCAACGCGACATGATGCGCCAGCCCTACACCGACTTCGGCCTGTGGGACGTGGTGGTGAGCAATCCGCCCTACGTCTGCGAGAGCGAAGCCAGCGAAATGGAGCCGTGGGTGCTGGACTACGAGCCCGAAACGGCACTCTTCGTGCCCGACGACGACCCCGTGATGTTCTATCTGCAAATCAGCAACTATGCCCAGTCGGCCCTGAAGGAGGGTGGCCGACTGTATTTTGAAATCAACCCGCGCTTCGACGAGCACATCGAAGACATACTCCTGGGGCTGGGCTTCGACGACATTACCGTGAAGGAAGACCAGTTTGGCAAGAACCGATTCATGAAAGCAACATGGCACTGAAAGAAACTACCGAACAGCTGGCCTACCAGAAGCTGGCCGCCCTGTGCGCCCGTGGCGAGCACTGTCAGCACGACTTGCTGGAGAAGATGCGCCAGTGGGGCGTAGACCCTGCGGCCCAGGCCCGCGTGATGGAGCACCTGGTGAGCGAGCGGTTCGTCGACGACGAGCGCTTCTGCCGCGCCTTTGTGCGCGACAAGCTGGAGTATAACCACTGGGGGCGTCGCAAGATTGAGCAGGCCCTTTGGCTGAAACACATCGACGAAGGCATTGCCCGCGAGGCGCTCGACGCCATCGACAACGACGCCTACGTGGCCATCCTGCGCCCCATGCTGAAGCAGAAGCGCCGAAGCACCACGGCCAGGAGCAGCTACGAACTGAACATGAAGCTCATGAAATGGGCCATGGGCCGTGGCTTCACGATGAACATCATTCGCCAATGCCTTGACGTGAGCGATGAAGACGAGTTTCTGGACTAAACTGCTCGACCTCATCTCGCCACGCCTCTGCGTGGTGTGCGGCACGCGGCTCTCGGCCGAACAGTCGGTGCTGTGCAGCCGTTGCTGGCTGCACATGCCGTTCACCCACTTTTCGGCCCATCCCGCCAGCAACCCCATGGCGCGCCTGTTCTGGGGCCAGTTTCCCATAGAACGGGCCACGGCATTGTTCTTCTACGAACCCAAATCGGAACAAGCCGAACTCATCTACAGCCTGAAATATCGCAACCGCCCCGAGGTGGGCGTGCAGCTGGGCAGCATCATGGCCCGCGACCTGCTGCCAACGGGCTTCTTTCAGGGCATCGACGCACTGGTGCCCGTGCCCATCAGCCGCAACCACAGGCGCCAGCGCGGCTACAACCAGAGCGAAGCCATTGCCCAGGGCATTGCCCAGCAAACAGGCCTTCCAATATATAATAAGGTGTTGGTGCGAAAAGACGGAGCCGTCAGTCAGACGCGCCTGAGCCAGTTCGAGCGGCACGCCAACGCCGAGAGCAGCTTCTGCCTGGCCGATGCCAGCCAGACAGCCCACCGCCACCTGCTCATCGTGGACGATGTGGTGACCACGGGCAGCACCATGAGTGCCTGCGGCCGACTGCTCAGCCAGGCCCCGGGCGTGCGCCTGAGCGCCCTGTCGCTGGGCTTCACCAAGACGTGAGCCAAAGGCCCCGGAAAGGCCGCAACAGCAGTCCCACAACCCAACGGGGCCCCCATTGACGTTAAAAATGATTAAGTAGTAGACCTAAACGGGGCCAAACTCCTAACTCTTTCGTATCTTTGCACAACATTTAATCGCAAAGAACATGAACGATATCAAGAAGATTTTTGCGCAGAAACTGATGGATGTGAAGGCCATCAAGCTGCAACCCAACGAGCCCTTTACGTGGGCATCGGGATGGAAGTCGCCCATTTACACCGACAATCGCAAGACGCTGTCGTTTCCCGACGTGCGCTCTTTCGTGAAACTGGAGCTGTGCCACCTCATACAGGCAGAGTTTCCCGAGGCCCAGGCCGTGGCAGGCGTGGCCACGGGAGCCATTGCCCAGGGTGCGCTGGTGGCCGACGAGCTGGGCATGCCCTACGCCTACGTGCGCCCCAAGCCAAAGGATCATGGCATGGGCAACCAGGTGGAAGGCTTCCTGCCCCAGGGAGCCAAGGTGGTGGTGGTTGAAGACCTCATCTCCACGGGTGGCTCGTCGCTGAAGGCCGTGGCCGCCCTGCGCCAGTATGGCGTCGAAGTGGTGGGCATGGTGGCATCGTTCACCTACGGCTTCCCCGTGGCCGAAGAGGCTTTCCGCGAGGCCGGTGTGCGCCTCGTCACGCTGAGCAACTACGATGCCGTGCTGGAACAAGCAGCCGAAACGGGCTACATCAAGGAAGAAGACAAAGCCGTGCTGGCCCAGTGGAGGAAGAACCCGGCCGAGTGGACAGGCCCCCAGAAGTAAAGAGGGAGCAAAGAAAGCCCCAAAAACGCCAAGAAGAAAGAAAAATGACAAAATTTGAAAGTAGCATCAAGCAAGTGCCGTACTCGCAAGAGGCGGTGTATCGCAACATCAGCGACCTGCGCAATCTGGAACGAGTGCGCGACCGCGTGCCCGAAGACAAGCTGAAGGACTTTTCGTTCGACGAAGACAGCGTGTCGGTATCGGTCGACCCTGTTGGCCAAATCACGCTCCGCATCATTGAGCGCGAAGAGCCCAAGTGTGTGAAGTTCGAGACCACACAGAGCCCCATGCCCTTCAACCTGTGGATTCAGGTGCTGCCCGTAACGGCCGAATCGTCGAAGATGAAGGTCACGGTGAAGGCCGACATTCCCTTCATGCTCAAGGGCATGGTGAGCGGTCCGCTGCAAGACGGAGTGGAGAAGATTGCCGACGCACTGGCCATGATACCCTACGTGTAATCACCCCAAACGCCACAGCCACATGGGAGCATTTATCAACATCGGGAACGCCGGCTTTCAGTCAGCGCTCAACGGTGAGTACATTGACAAGTCGGGACTAATTCGCCTTGTCAACAGGACACTTTTCACCGAACGCCGCTACGGCTGCGTCACCCGAAGCCGCCGTTTCGGCAAGACAATGGCGGCCAAGATGCTCTGCGCCTACTACGACCAGTCGTGCAACTCACGGCAACTGTTTGCCGGCCTGGAAATAGCCAGCGACCCGTCGTTCGAGAAGCACCTGAACAAGTACCCCGTCATTTTCCTCGACATTTCCGATTTCGTGACGCGCTTCGAAAACAAAGACATCGTCAGCGAAATGGACACAAGACTGAGGGAAGACGTCAACATGGCCTATCCAGACGTTGAGCAGAAGGATGGCGACGACCTGATGGACTACCTCTTCCGCATTGTGGCTGCCAAGCAACAGCAGTTCATCTTCATCATCGACGAGTGGGACTCCATCTGCCGCGAATACTCGTCGGACACGCAAGCCATGGACCACTTCGTGAACTGGCTGCGCCGAATGTTCAAGGGAGGACTGTCGGCAACAGTCTTTGCCGGTGTCTATATGACAGGCATCCTGCCCATCAAGAAATACAACACGCAGTCGGCACTGAACAATTTTGTGGAATACTCCATGGTGGAGCCCATGAACATGGGCCCGTATTTCGGATTCACCAAGAACGATGTGCAGGCATTGGCCACAGAACACGGCATGGACTATGCCGAACTGGAAAAGTGGTACGATGGCTACCAGATTGGCGACGAAACCTCCATGTTCAACCCCAACAGCGTGATGATGGCAACAAGCAGCGGGCGCTGTCGCAGCTACTGGGCATCGACGGGCGCCTTCGAGGCCGTAGCCAACTACATCAAGATGAACTATGAGGGACTGAAGGACGACATCATACGCATGCTGGCCGGTGGCCGCTGCAAGGTGGACCCCACAGGATTTGGCAACGACATGTTCGACATACGCAGCAAGGACGATGTGCTGACGGTGCTCATACACCTGGGCTACCTGTCGTACGACTGGCGCAAGGACGAGTGCTACATTCCCAACCGCGAGGTGGCCGGCGAGATGGTCAACGCCGTCAAGGCCAACAACTGGAAGCCTGTGGTCGACGCACTGGCGGCATCGGAGCAGTTGCTGCAGGCCACGCTGGAAGGCGACGAGCAGGCCGTGGTGCAGGCCGTTGAAGCCGTGCACGACGAGAGCACCAGCATTCTTAGCTACAACAACGAAAACTCCTTGGCCTGCGTGCTCAGCATTGCCTACTACTACGCCCGCAACAACTATGTGATGCACCGCGAACTGGCCAGCGGCAAAGGATTTGCCGACATGGTGCTGATTCCCCGCAAAAACGTGGACTTGCCTGCCATTGTGCTCGAACTGAAGTGCAACAAGGATGCCGATGCTGCCATCGACCAAATTCACCGCAAGCAGTATCCCGCCAAGATTCAGCAATACACCGGCAACCTGCTGCTTGTGGGCATCAGCTACGACCGCAACAGCAAGCAGCACAGTTGCCGCATTGAGCATTTCTGAAAACTGAAAGACAACCATTCCAAAGTCATCAATCTAAAGCATTCATCATGAAACTCTGGGAGAAAAACTACGAAATCAACAGCGAGATAGAACGCTTCACCGTGGGACGCGACCGCGAAATGGACCTCTACCTGGCTCCCTACGACGTGCTGGGCTCCATGGCCCACATCACCATGCTGGAAAGCATCGGACTGCTGGGCAAGGACGAACTGCCACAACTGCTGGCCGAACTGAAAGCCATCTATGAACAGGCGCAGCACGGCAACTTCACAATCGAAGATGGCATCGAGGACGTTCACTCGCAGGTGGAGCTGATGCTGACCCGCAAACTGGGCGACATGGGCAAGAAGATTCACTCCGGACGTTCGCGCAACGACCAGGTGCTGGTAGACCTGAAGCTATTCACCCGACACCAGCTGCGCCTGGTGGCCGATGACGTGAAGGACCTGTTCGACCAGCTCATAGCCAAGAGCAACCAGTACAAGGACGTGCTCATGCCGGGCTACACCCACCTGCAGGTGGCCATGCCCAGCTCGTTCGGCCTGTGGTTCGGCGCCTATGCCGAAAGCCTGGCCGACGACATGCTGTTCCTGCAGGCGGCCTACAAGATGACCAACCGCAACCCACTGGGCTCGGCCGCCGGCTATGGCAGCAGCTTCCCGCTGAACCGACAGATGACCACCGACCTGCTGGGCTTCGACTCGATGGACTACAACGTGGTCTACGCACAGATGGGGCGCGGCAAGATGGAGCGCAACGTGGCCTTTGCCATGGCCACCATTGCCGGAACCATGGCCAAGCTGGCCATGGACGCCTGCCTGTTCAACTCGCAGAACTTCGGCTTCGTGAAGCTGCCCAAGGAGTGCACCACGGGCTCGTCGATCATGCCCCACAAGAAGAACCCCGACGTGTTCGAACTCATACGCTCGAAGAGCAACAAGCTGCAGTC
Source organism: uncultured Prevotellaceae bacterium (assembly GCA_902770845.1). Taxonomy (GTDB): domain Bacteria; phylum Bacteroidota; class Bacteroidia; order Bacteroidales; family Bacteroidaceae; genus Prevotella. Next base: position 13,432 of record CACXUV010000023.1, on the reverse strand, counting down.
GATGCCCTACCAGGTGACGCTGATGATGAACAACCTGCCGTGCGGCTACTTCCGCGACCTGCAGATCATCAAGGAGGTGTTTTTGCCGGCCTTCGACGAGCTGCGCGACTGCCTGCGCATGACGGCCTACATCATCAACCGCATCGAGGTGAACGACCACATCCTGGACGACCCGCGCTACGACCCCATGTTCTCCGTGGAAGAGGTGAACCGCCTGGCGGCCGAGGGCATGCCCTTCCGCGATGCCTACAAGAAGGTGGGACTGGACATAGAGGCCGGACACTTCACGCCCAACAAGCACATTCACCACACCCACGAAGGCTCGATAGGCAACCTGATGAACGACCGCATAGAGGCGCTGATGCAGCAGGTCATGGACGGCTTTGGATTCAACCGGGCCGAAGAGGCCGAACGCCGACTGCTGGCTTCTGTCTAAACCGTTCCGAGCCATGAAAAAGCTACTGCTGCTCGCCCTGTGCCTGCTCCTGCTGGCCTGCAAGGAAGACGACCCCATCAGCCGACGCTACCCGTGCCGTTTCTTTTTCTATCACGAGCCCCACAGCACCAGCCTCATCTTTTCGGCCTACAACGCGCCGGGCATGTATGTCTACGTCTACACCACCGTTGAAACCAACGGCCGACGCCATGTGTGGGCGCAGAGCAACGACGGCAAGATGCCTACCGAGGACAACGTGATCAGCACCGACATTGAGCTGCGGGCACCCTACATGCTGGGGGCACGCAACGACCTGGGACTCATTCTAGGCCGCACCAACTTCAGCGGACCAACGGCCTACGACCGCGTGTGCCCCAACTGCGAGGGCCTGACGCCCCTGCACTGGACGGGCAACCGGCAGCAGGTGGAGTGCCCACGATGCAAGCGCACCTACGACCTGGAGACGGGAGTAATCCTGAGCGGCGACCGGGGCGATGCCCTGCTGCGCTACGGCATCAACTTCGACGGCAATCGACTGAGCGTGGGTAATTAGCCGAATTTTCTTCAACTCGAATCGCGCCAAAACTCGCTCCAAATTCAGCAACCCCGCCTTCGGGCCGAAATTTTCGAGTTTTGAAGGCCGTTCATAAGTGACTGATTATCAATCTTTTGAAAAACCGCCCATCAGCATCGTTCACAACGGGGGCCCTGTTGCATGGCAATGGGGCCCCCGTTGTGGGGTAATAAGGGCTCCGTTGCAGAGTAATGGGGGCCCCGTTGTGTGCCAACGGGGGCCCGACTGCACGTGAACATGGGCACGCCTGGGCAGCAAAAAACCCAAACAGCAGTGCAACGGGGGCCCCGTTGGGCAACAGCCGCAGCGAGGCGACAGCGTGAAACAACGCAAGCAGCATGTTTCACGCTCTATTTCGCGAAAAAATTTTGTCCGCATTATCGAAAAAAACAGGAAAACATTTGGCTTTTCCGATTATTAGGTGTAACTTTGCATCCGCTTTGCCGCGATGGTGGAATGGTAGACACGAGGGACTTAAAATCCCTTGGCCCGAAATGGCTGTGCGGGTTCGAGTCCCGCTCGCGGCACAGGAATGACGCTCTATTGGGGCGTCATTTCTTGTATTCAGGCACAACGTCGGGTCGGCAAAAAGATTAATAAAACAAAAAAAAAGCCGCATTTCGCTCCCATTACTAATTTATATGCTTATCTTTGCACGTAGATAAAGCAAATCAATAACCCTAAAAAAGACATGCAGAAGAAATCACTTTTCATTCTTCCAGTAGCCGCTGCGCTGCTGGCTTCGTGCTCTGGAAAACTGGGAGCACTCTCAGCCGACAACTTCAACGTGACGCCCAGCCCCCTGGAAACACAGGGCGGACAGGTATCGGCCACTGTGAACGGACTGTTTCCCGAGAAATACATGAAGAAAAAGGCCGTGGTGACGGTGACACCCGAACTGCGCTACCAGACGCTCAACGGACAGAAGGCGGCTCGCGGCACCAGCGCCACCTTCCAGGGCGAGAAAGTGCTGGGCAACGACCAGACCGTGTCCTACCTGCTGGGAGGACGCTACACCATGAAGAGCACCTTCGACTACGTGCCCGACATGCAGCAGAGCGACCTCTACCTGACCTTCGACGCACGCGTGGGCAACAAGACCGTGAAGGTGCCCGACGTGAAGGTGGCTCAGGGCGTCATTGCCACCAGCGAGCTGTACAGGCGCACACTGGCCACAGCACAGGCCGCCACGGCTCAGGATGCCTTCCAGCGCGTGTCGCAACAGCGCCAGGAGGCCAACGTGAAGTTCCTCATCGGACAAGCACAGCTGCGCAAGAGCGAGCTGCAGAACAACTCGGTGAAGGAGTTCGTGAGACTGCTCAGCGAGATTGCCAAGGACCAGGAGGGCAAGGTGCTCGACGGCGTCGAGGTGTCGGCCTATGCCTCGCCCGACGGCGGCTATGCCTTCAACGAGAAACTGGCCGGCAAGCGACAGGACGTGACCGCCGACTATGTGAAGCAGCAGATGAAGCAGACTCAGGTGGAAGGCAACATCGACACAAAATACACCGCCGAGGACTGGGAGGGATTCCAGGAACTGGTGGCTGCCAGCAACATTCAGGACAAGGACGTGATCCTGCGCGTGCTCTCCATGTACAAGGACCCCGAAGAGCGCGAACAGCAAATCAAGAACATCTCGGCGGCCTTCAGCGAGCTCACCGACGGCATCCTGCCACAGCTGCGCCGCGCACGCATGACCATCAACTACCAGCTGGTGGGCCGCAGCGACGACCAGATCAAGCAGCAGCTGGCCACCGACGCCTCGAAACTGTCGGTTGAAGAACTGCTCTATGCCGCCACGCTCTTCGACGAGCAACCGGCCCAGGCCGAGACGGCCTACGGCAAGGCTGCACAGCTCTACCCACAGGATGCACGCACGCTCAACAACATGGCCATGGTGGAATGGGCCAAGGGCAACTATGACCAGGCTCACAACTGGCTGGAGAAAGCACAGAAGCAGAACCCCAACCTGCCCGAACTGAACGCCAACCTGGGCCTGCTGGCACTGAAGCAGGGCGACATGCTGGCTGCCGAAAACTACGTGACCAAGGCTGCCGAGGCTCACGGACTGAACGAGGTGCTGGGCAACCTGCATCTGGCACAGGGCAAATATGCACAGGCCGAAGCCGACTTTGAAGAGATTTTCACCAATTCAGCCGCACTGGCACAAATCATCAACCAGAACTATGCTCAGGCTGCCGTGACGCTGAAGTATGTGGACCGTCCCGACGCCACAACCGACTATCTGAAAGCTGTGCTCGCTGCACGCACCGGAAAGAACGCCGAGGCTGCCGAGGCACTGCGCGCCGCCATAGCCAAAGACCCCACGCTGGCTGCCTATGCCGCCAAGGACCTGGAACTGGTGAAGGTGCAGAAATAAAAATGCCGGGCATGAAAGCAAAGAGAATCAAGGCCCAGTGCCTGCTCTCGCTGCTCATTGCCGGCACCGTGCTTGCCGCATGCAGCTCGTCGGGACGAAGGGTGCGCATCGAAGGCCGGTTCCTCAACATGAACCAGGCCGAGCTCTACCTGCTCGACGTGCTGCATGGGCGCAAGGACACCATTGCCGTGCGCAGTGGCCGTTTCGCTTTTGAGACTTCTCAAAGCGACACGGTCACTTATCTGCTTTTGTTCCCCAACTACTCGCTGCTGCCTGTTTTCACCTATCCGGGTGCCACCATCGGGGTGGAAGGCGACGCGTCGCACCTGCGCGAAACCAAGGTGACGGGCACCGACGAAAACGACGACATGACACAGCTGCGACTACAGGCGGCCAAGCAGACACCGCCCGAGGCTAAGGCATCGGCACGACACTACATTGCCAGCAACCCCGCATCGCCCGTGAGCCTCTACCTGCTGGAACACTACTTCCTGCAAGAACCCGAACCCAACTATGCCGAAGCCAGCCGCCTGTGCCGCACCATGACCGCACAGGGGGGAGCCGTAGCAAGGCTCGAGAAACAGCTGCAGATGCTGAAAAACGGACAGCTGGGCAGCCGACTGCCACAGTTCACGCTGAAAGACACACAGGGCAAGACCGTCAACGAACAGCAACTGCGCTCCAAGGCCAACGTCGTGTGCCTCTGGGCTTCGTGGCACTATGAGAGCAAGAACATCATGACACAGCTGCACAAAATGCAGCGACAGCACCCTCAGGACATCAGCGTGGTGAGCGTGTGCATCGACGCCACACCCGAAGAGGGACGCGACTTCCTGAAACACGACACCATCGACTGGCCCAACATCTGCGATGGCAAGATGTGGCAAACACCACTGGCCATAAGACTGGGCTTCGCCTCGCTGCCTGCCAACGTCATTGCCGACAAGAACGGCAAGATAGTGGCTCGCAACCTGGCCAGCATCAACGACGTGAAAAAACACATCGAGAACATTATCGGAACAAAATAGTCCTCATCCACCATGCTCGTTAAGACCTTTTGCGCTGCCGTGACGGGCCTCGAAGCCGTCACCGTCACGGTTGAGACCGACCTGTCGCACGGCATGCAGTTCCACATGACGGGACTGGCCGACGCCGCCGTGCGCGAGAGCTACGACCGCATCAGAACTGCCATGCACAACAATGGCTATATGATGCCAAAAGCCGAACTGACCATCAACCTATCGCCTGCCGACCTGAAAAAGGAGGGCAGCAGCTACGACCTGCCCCTGGCCATCGGCATACTGGCCAGCGACAACAAGGTGGCCATGGCCTCGCTGGCCGACTTCATGATCGTGGGCGAACTGGGACTCGACGGACACCTGCAGCCCATTCGCGGCGCACTGCCCATTGCCATACGCGCACGAGCCGAGAAGTTTCGCGGCCTCATCGTGCCCAGGCAAAACGTGCGCGAGGCGGCTGTGGTCAACCAACTGGAGGTCTACGGCATGGAAACGCTGCAAGAGGTCATCGCCTTCTTCAACGGAACCAAGCGGTTCCAGCCCATGCAGATAGACACACGACGCGAGTTCTATGAGCAACAGGAACACTTCGACCTGGACTTCAGCGACGTGCGCGGACAGGAAAGCGTGAAACGCGCACTGGAGGTGGCTGCCGCCGGGGGCCACAACCTCATCATGATTGGCCCGCCGGGCAGCGGAAAGAGCATGCTGGCCAAGCGACTGCCGTCGATATTGCCGCCCCTGTCGCTCTCCGAAAGCCTGGAAACCACACAGATTCACTCCGTAGCAGGAAAACTGTCGCGCGACACCAGCCTCATCACTCAGCGCCCCTTCCGCTCGCCCCACCACACGGTGTCGCAGGTGGCCCTGTGCGGCGGTGGCATGAACCCGCAGCCAGGCGAAATCAGTCTGGCCCACAACGGCGTGCTCTTCCTCGACGAGCTGCCCGAGTTCAACCGCAGTGTGCTCGAAGTGCTGCGCCAACCGCTCGAAGACCGGCGCATCACCGTGAGCCGCGCCAAATACTCCGTAGACTATCCGGCCTCCTTCATGTTTGTGGCCTCCATGAATCCCTGCCCCTGCGGCTACTACGGCGACCCCACCCACCACTGCGTGTGCACCCCCGGCCAGATTCAGCGCTACATGAACAAAATCAGCGGCCCACTGCTCGACCGCATCGACCTGCACTGCGAAATCCAGGCTGTTCCCTTCGCCGAACTGTCGAAGATGCAGCCCGGCGAACCTTCATCGGCCATCCGCAAGCGCGTCATTGCCGCCCGCAATATCCAGACAGAGCGTTTCAGTCACCTCCCCCAAGGGGGAGGTCGGGAGGGGGCTCGCATCCATTGCAACGCCCAAATGACCGAACGCATGCTCCACGAGTTTGCCGAACCCGACGCTGCCTCGCTCGACATGCTCCGCATGGCCATGGAGCGATTGAAGCTCTCCGCCCGAGCCTACAGCCGCATCCTCAAGGTGGCCCGCACCATTGCCGACCTCGCCGGCTCTGAAAAAGTAGAAGCCAAGCACATCGCCGAGGCTATCGGGTATAGAAATCTCGATAGAGGTGATTGGGCAGAGAGGGGGATATAAACGAGAATCTTTATAAACATAATTATTTGTTTGAATATGTTGAAAATAGAATTAGTGTCACTCCGCTCAAGTTTAAAATGGCAAAAACGGCATTCAATTTTTGTTGATATTATTAATCATTCCTCTTCAGACATTATTTTGTTTTGTGGCCATTCTCTTATCAAAGAAGATGAAGTTTACTCTCTTGAGCAAGAAATTGCGAACAAGGATGTGACTGTTTTGTTTGAAGTAAGAGAAATTGAAGAAAGTGATTTTGTAAAGTTTAAGCATGGATTATTCATGGTTGAACAAGGAAAGCCAAGAAATCTTTTCACCAATCAATTATTCTCTACGCATGGTGAATTAGATAACAATGAAATGTTATGTGAACGTTTCATCCAAGAACTTGAAAATAAACGTCATTTCGTAATTAAAGAAAAACGAATCCTGATACTTCAATGTGGAGAGTTGAATATTATTAAGAATTTGCAAGGAAAAGATAATCAACCAATTTTTCGCATTCCCCAGCGGGAAGATTTACAGGTGCGTTTTGAAAAACTATTGGAGAAAACAGATATAGTTTTAAATCCGATACATACACCAATGGGAAATCAAGGTAAGATGCATAAAAGAAGAGAATTGCTTAGCTCAAACAATCGTTTTTATTTCTCTACTAGTCAAAATGGAGAAAAGAAGATGGAAGCTAATAGTTTGCAATATGCTTACTATAATGGGAATGAATTATATGAAAACAACATTGAGGTTACGGATGACTACCAAATTCGATGTTATGTAATAGAATAGCAAGATTATCATGATGTGTAGCACTTATTCTACAAAAAATCAAATTCACAATACATACATATTAGTTGGAGGGTAAAAAACAAAAACATGTCTAAGTTCAATCAGATAAAGCTTTTTGAAGAGAAAAAGGTCCGCGCCGTGTATGATGACGTGGAAGAAAAGTGGTACTTCTCGATAGTCGATGTTTGTGGTGTGCTTACTGAAAGCAAAGATGCATTGACGGCTCGTAAATATTGGAACAAATTGAAACAGAGGCTTAAAGAAGAAGGAAATGAAACGGTGACAAATTGTCACCAGTTGAAATTGCAGGCGGCTGACGGCAAGATGCGCAAGACGGATGTGGCTGATACTGAACAGCTTTTCCGACTCATTCAGTCCATCCCGTCACCCAAAGCAGAGCCGTTCAAGCAATGGATGGCGCAGGTGGCTGCACTGCGACTTGACCAGATGCAAGACCCTGAGTTGGGTATTCAGCAGGCACTGGCAGACTACAAGCGTTTGGGCTATTCGGATAACTGGATTAACCAGCGTCTGAAGTCTATAGAGATACGCAAAGACCTGACTGACGAGTGGAAACGGCGTGGATTGGAAGAAGGCGTACAGTTTGCAACGCTGACCGACATCATCTATCATACTTGGGCTGGTATGACTGCACGTGAGTACAAGAAGTTTAAGGGGCTGAAGAAAGAGAACCTGCGCGACAACATGACCAATCGCGAACTGGTGATGAATATGCTGGCAGAGCTTTCTACCAAGGAAATCTCCGAAAGTCAAAATCCTGAATCGTTTGGAGACCATATGGACGTAGCTCGTCAAGGTGGTGAGATTGCCCGCAACGCCCGCATGGAACTTGAAGCCAAGACAGGCAAACCTGTAGTATCGCCCCTCAATGCGAAAAAGGGTCTGTTATTAAATAAAGACAACTATAAAGAAAAAGAAAGTGAGTAATGGCTACGATAACAATATACTTAATCGCTGCAATATCAATAATTCAGTTTCTCAAAGAAACGAATAATTCTTGTAAACAGGGTTACATAATCGCCGACTGTATCGACATACACTGCGAGATACAGGCCGTGCCCTTCGCCCACCTTTTGTGAAATTAAAGCTGCATTTTAAGCATGTCAGAACTATGATAACGATAAACAAACTACTGAAGCCATGCCTACTTTTGGTCATGGTTGTATTGACAAACAATGCAGACGCGAAGAAGAAAACTGTAGTTAAAGATTACTGGCCCAATGGTGAACCCATAGCTGAGTGGTTCAGCGATACGGCAAAGGTGGATGTCGCCACGCTGGGCAAACGCTACCTTCTGACCGACTACGGCGTGCGCCAGGGCACTAACGAGGTGCAGACACGCGCCATTCAGGCCGTGATAGACCGTGCCGCCAAGCAGGGCGGCGGAGTGGTGGTAGTGCCTAAGGGCACATTCTACAGCGGCAGTCTGTTCTTCCGCCAAGGCACCCATCTGATGGTAGAAGAGGGTGGGGTACTGAAGGGCTCCGACCGCATACGTGACTTCGAGATACGCGAGACGCGCATCGAGGGGCAGACCTGCAAGTACTTCACCGCCCTGGTGAATGCCGACAGCATCAACGGATTCACTATCTGTGGCAAGGGCACCATCGACGGTAATGGCACCTCCTACTGGGAAGAGTTTTGGATTCGGCGCCAGTGGAACCGGCAGTGTACTAACAAGGATGCACAACGCCCGCGCCTGACCTACATCACCAACTCAGAAAACGTCACCATACAAGACGTGCGGCTCATCAACTCGCCCTACTGGACCAACCACATCTATCGTTGCCACCACGTGCGCTATCTCGACCTCTATATCTATTCCTCCACAGTGGATATCAAGGGACCATCGACCGATGCCATCGACATCGACGTGTGCCACGACGTGCTGGTGCGAGGCTGCTATATGAACGTCAACGACGATGCCGTAGTGCTCAAGGGCGGCAAGGGCACCTTTGCCGACCAAGCACCGGAAAACGGCCCCTGCTACAACATCTTGGTAGAGAACTGTCACTACGGCACCACCCACGGCTGCATGACGCTCGGCTCGGAGAGCGTGACCGACTGGAATGTCATCATGCGCAATTGTAGGGCCGACAACACCAATAATGTGCTGTGGCTGAAGATGCGTCCCGACACGCCGCAACGCTATCAGCATGTGCGAATAGAGAACTTCACCGGCAAGTGTCGCAACTTCCTGCTCGTGCGTCCCTGGACTCAGTTCTACGAGAAACAGGAGCGTCAGGACATGCCACTCTCAGAATGCAGCAACATGACCTTCCGCAACATACGAATGACGTGCAACGTGTTCTTCAACGTCACCGGGTCGGATAAATACGCACTGAGAAACTTCGACTTCGAAGACATCGACTGCAGTGACTATGGCAAGGAGAAACCTTTCAGCAAGCGGCCCGTGGAGGGGCTGACGTTGAAGAATGTCAAGATAAACGGCGAAATGATAGAATAGCCTATGAACGTGTTTCTAAAAAAAATCATTTGCCTCGCCTTAATGCTTATGGCGGTGATGGCCGACAGTGCTCAGAGCAGGACCGACGTGCAGCTCAACGACGGATGGACCATACGACCCATCAGCGACCCTTCACCCGGCAAGCAAGGCACTTTAGTGACGCTGCCACACACGTGGAATGCCAACTACGTGAAGGGCACTTTCTACAATCGTGAGACGATGGTTTATACTCGTTCGCTCAACGTCAGCAACGAAATGCGTCGTGAACATCGTGTGTTTCTCCGTTTTGAGGGCGTGAACTCAGTGGCCGATGTCTTTGTAAACCGGAAGACTGCTGGTCAACACAAGGGTGGCTATACAGCCTTCTGCATGGAGGTGACCGACCTTCTGCATGAGGGTGACAACCAGATAGAGGTATGGGCAGGCAACAGTTTCCGTACTGATGTGCTGCCCATCTCGGGCGACTTCAATGTCTATGGTGGAATACACCGGCCCGTTCACCTACTCATCACTGCCCACGACTGTATCTCACCCACTGACTATGCCTCGAGTGGCGTGTATGTGCACCAGGAGAAAGTATCGCGGCAGGAGGCAGAACTCCGCATAGAGACTGTATTGTCGTTGACCACGGCAACTGAGACCAAGCAGCTGCGGCTGACCATGACCGATGCCTGTGGAAAGGTGGTGGCGCAGCGGACAGATGCTGTCAGTGGTGGCGTGATGCAGCAAAGCATCTCGTTAAGGAATCCTACGCTTTGGCACGCCCGAAAGAATCCCTACCTATATAATATAAAGGTGGAACTGTTAGACGGCGGACGGGTAATCGACACGGTGGAGGAGCAGACTGGCCTACGGTATTTCTCGGTTGACCCCGAACAAGGATTCTTTCTCAACGGAGAGCATTACCCGCTGCTGGGCTTTAACCGTCATGAGGATGTAGATGGAAAAGGTAGCGCCCTTTCCGCTGAAGACCATGAGCGCGACATGCAACTCATCAGCGAGACGGGAGCTACCATGATACGTCTTTCGCACTATCCGCAGAGCCGATATTTCTACGAGCTGGCCGACCGCCGCGGCATGGTACTCTGGAGCGAGATACCGCTCGTCGGACCGGGCGGCTACGACTTTACAGGATATGTGAAGAACGTGGAAGACAATGCCCGGCAGGTGGCGCTCGAAATGGTGTACCAGAACTACAACCACCCCTCAGTATGCTTCTGGGGCCTTTTCAACGAACTGCTTGTTGATGAAGGCCGTTTCCGTGAATGGGACAATCCCGTTGGCTTCATCAAAGAGTTACATCAGATAGTAAAACCGGCCGACCCCTCACGTCTCACCACCTTTGCCACCTGCGTGCAGCATACTAACTATCTTGGATGCAGCGACCTCATGGCCTGGAACAAATACTTTCGCAAACCTGGTAATGAACAGACGGTGCGTCAGTTTTATGCAGAGGCCAAAGCCACCAGAGGCGGTCAGCCCTTAGGTATCTCTGAGTATGGCGACGCAGGGAGCATCAAGATACACACCGATCCGCGCTACGACCGCATCCGCGACCATGCTGAGAACTACCAACTGCTGACCCATGAGGGCTATTGGCGGGCCATCAAGGACGAGCAGTGGCTATGGTGCAAGTGCATCTGGCAGTTCAGCGACATGCAGACAAGCATACGTCACGAGGGCGACCGCGACGGCATGAACGACAAGGGAGTGGTGACCTATGACCGCCAGACGTGCAAAGACATCTACTACTTCTACAAGGCACAGTGGAACCCAGAGCCCATGGTCTATATCACGGGCCGACGCTTCGCCATACGCAGCCACGCCGTGACCGACGTGAAAGCATACACCAACCAGCAGCAGGCCACGCTCTACGTGAACGGTCGGAAGATAGGCCAGGCCCGAGCCGACGACATTGGGCGGCTGCTATGGCACGACGTCACCCTCAGCGAGGGCGAGAACAGGATAGAGGTACGCTCGGGCAAGCTCAGCGATGCCTGCACATGGACACTGAAGAACTAACTACTTATAAGCAATGAAGAATCTGTTATTAACCCTGTTACTGTTGCTCCCGCTACATGCCGAGGCGCAGCTGATGAAGGCCGGTCCGGAGTACATGCCGGCAGAGATGGAACCTGTCACGGCACCGTTCGACGTGAGCGGCATCAGCCGGCCGGTGTTCGCCGACAGGACGCGGACGGTGAAAATGAACAAACGGGGACTTTCCACTCGCCAGATACAGACGGCCATCGACCGCATGAGCCGACAGGGTGGCGGCACGGTCATCGTCCCCGATGGTCAGTGGACCAGCGGACGCATAGAGCTGAAGTCGGGCGTATGCCTGCACTTGAGCGACGGAGCCATGCTTACCTTCAGCGGCTACATCAAAGACTATCAGCCTGCCGTGCCCACACGCAACGAGGGATACGACGTGATGTCGCTCGGAGCCATGATTTATGCCAATGGGGCTGAGAACATCGGACTGACGGGACATGGACACATCGTCGGACCATCGACCGACTGCGAGATATATCAGGAAAACCGGAAATACTTGGTAGTGGAGGAATGCGTTGATGTCACGAAACCTATTGCAGAGCGACTGTGTGACGGACAGCAGGGACACCCCGTGCTGCTGCCCATGACGGTGGCACCCGTACACTGCAAGAACGTGCTGATAGAGGGCATCACCATCGACCAGGGGCTGTTTTGGAACATCGTGCCGCAGTATTGCGACAACGTTGTCATACGCGGCGTCACCGTCAACAGTGCCGGACACGGACGTACCGACGGCATAGACATAGAGTCAACCACTAATTCGCTGATCGAATACTGTCAGCTCGACTGTGGCGACGACTGCTATACCATCAAGTCGGGTCGCGGTGAAGATGGTGTACGGACAGCCCGCCCGTCTGTGGGCTGCGTCATCCGCCACAGTGTGGCCCTGCGTGGTGGCGGTGGCTTGGTGTTAGGTTCTGAGACGGCAGCCTCCATGTGGAATATATACATGCACGACTGCATTTTCGATGGAACCGAACAGGGTATCCGCATCAAGACACGACGCCCGCGCGGCGGTGGTGCCCACGACGTGTGGGTGGAGCGTGTGATGGCAAGGAACATCAAGTGGAATGGCTTGACCGTCGACATGCTCGGCTCAAAGAAATGGGTGGGCGAACTGGCCAACCGCTTCCCCGCCCGTCAGGTGAACGAGCTGACGCCCGAGTTCAAGAACATCTATATCAAGGACTTCACCGTAGACGGCTGTCAGCGCCTTATTGATGTCAAAGCCTTGCCTGAGCGTTCGCTAACCAATGTGCTTATTGAGAATTTCGAAGGACATGGCAAAGACTTCCTGCGGCTGCAGGATGTGAGCGGTTTCGTCATGAAAGGAGGAAAAATCCACACGGCGGCACCTTCTGCTGTGCTTGATGGCTGCCAAAGCGTAATGTTACTTGACATGGACTTTGACGGTAAGCAACTGAAGCAGATTACAAATAATGCTACATTATATGTGACTCAGTCATGTTTATTCTCTAAGTCTTTTTTAACGAAGGAATAATTTGAAATGAAAGTGCGTCATAATCCGAGTATGGAACGGGGTTACATAATCTTCTACCGCATCGACATCCACTGCGAGATACAGGCCGTGCCCTTCTTGCGTCCTTTCAGTTGCAAGCGAGCAGAGCTCGAGCGCGCCGAACTGTCGAAGATGCAGCCCGGCGAACCTTCATCGGCCATCCGCAAGCGCGTCATCAAAGCTCGTCAGATTCAGACAGACCGCTTCAGTCACCTCCCCCAAGGGGGAGGTCGGGAGGGGGCTCGCATCCACTGCAACGCCATGATAACCGAACGCATGCTCCACGAGTTTGCCGAACCCGACGCTGCCTCCATCGACATGCTCCGCATGGCCATGGAGCGATTGAAGCTCTCCGCCCGTGCCTACAGCCGCATCCTGAAGGTGGCCCGCACCATTGCCGACCTCGCCGGCTCAGAGAAAGTGCAGTCCATGCACATCGCCGAAGCCATCGGGTATCGGAATCTTGACCGAGGCGACTGGGCGGAAAGAGGTATTTAGTATAATTATATGAATTGAGATATGGAAGAACAGCAGAATATCATCATTTATCGGACGGCGGATGGGCGCGCATCGGTAGCACTCTAT
>CACXUV010000022.1 GCA_902770845.1 uncultured Prevotellaceae bacterium | reverse complement strand
TTTTCAAGCGCATGACGGGCATGTCGCCACAGCAGTACCGAACGGGTGGTGGGGGCGGCGGCGATGATCGCTGTGACAGCAGATCATAGGTCGGGCAGGAAGAGGGGGTCTTCGGGCATGACCATGACGGGCTGCGTTTGGTAGGCTTCCATGACACGCTGGGGCACATAGTCGGTGGGCACCACCAGGCGGAACATGTATTCGCGCCACCAACGGTCGGTCATGATGAGACAGCCTTTCTGCCCCCAGTCGGGGCCCCACGAGTTTTCCACCTTCCATTTCGTGGCCTTGCCCCGGACGTCGAGGTCGACGGCGGTGAGCGTCATGGCATGGGTGCTGCCGCTGTCGAAAGTCATGATGCGCTGGGCCTTGTCCATGCCGAAGGTGGTGCCGAAAAGGGCACCATAGTCGAAGTTTGCGGTGTCGGCAAAGCCACGCTTGCGGTCGAGCATCTTGGCCACGTCGTAGGACGAATAGAGCTTGTGGCCAGCCTTGAGGGCGCTCACGGCCATGGACTCGATGTCGTCCATGGGCAGATTGACGTATTTCCAGTTGTGGCCGTCGTAGGTGTGGCGGTCGTATTCCACCTCGTAGGTCTTGTAGTAGGGTCGGCGCGGATCGTTCATGACCATGATGAAGGTGCCGTTGAGCGGGTGGCCCACAACTTCCTGGAAGAACGTCATGGGGGTGTAGGTCTTGGGCTGGCCCACGGGCTGGCCCTGCTTGTTACGGAAGACGTAGGTGAACTGCTGCACGGGGTTGCCGATGGTGTATTGCAGCATGCGGTAGATTTGGGCGAGCATGCGCGTCTTGGCTTTCTCGATAGCCTGGGGTTTCTTGTTCTTCTGCACCATGTCGCGCAGCTGCAGGCCATACTCGCGCAGCTTCGACGCTACCAGCTGACGAGCCCTTGCGGTGTTGTCGGAAGAGAAGCTCTCGGGCATGGCCTCGCGCGGCACCAGGCCGTACTTGTCGGCCAGGTCAGCCACGCCGCAGAAGGTGCCGCCATCGCTGATGGGGTAATGAAAGAAGAACTGCACGCGCTGGTCGTCGATGGGTTTCTGGCCGGTGTCTATCACGCCCTGGAGCATCAGGTTGGCTTTTTCCAGCTGGTCCCAGAAGAAGAGATAGGCTTGGGAGAAGTCGACAGTGAGTGAGTCGGTGCGCAGGGCGAAGTCGCCCCGCAGCACGTTCATGCCGCTGAACATCCAGCATCGGCCTGACTGCTTCTGGTCGGTAATGGTCTGCTGTGGGGTCTCCACGCTGAAGTGGGTGTCGGGGGCACCGGCATTGTCGCGGTTGCGCGCCAAGTCGTCGATGGCGTTGGCGGCAACGGCGTTTTGAAGGGCACGGCTGACTGGCTCGTCGTGCTGTTCTTTCTGAATTTCGCTCAACATCTGCGGGCTGATACCGCCCGTCTTTGTCTGTGCCTGAGCCGTGAGCGCACCGACCAGCAGGCCACACAGAATCACATGTTTCAACATAAAAACTCTCCTTATTTTATTGTTTTGTGCAAAGTTACGAAAAGTCGAGAGCAAAACAAAAGAATTTATTCTTTTTTTGCCGAGACGGAGTAATTTCACGACTTTTTCGCAAAGTTACGAAAAAAGAGCGAAACGCAAAAAAAACTGATGAAAAACACGGTCTGAAGAAGCGCGAGAATCGCTTCGCGATCAGGAAAAATATTTTTGCCCGAAATTTCTGAGTTTTGAGCATGATTCGTAAATGCTTGTAATACAGTTGTTTGTGCACTCCTTGCCGCGCGGTCGACGCTCGCCGTCGTGCAACGGAGGCCCCGTTGCCCCACAACGGAGGCTCCGTTGCAAGTCAATGGGGCTGCTGTTGCGGTGCAAAAGTGGCCTTCCTGGCACGCAACGGGGCCCCCATCAGCACTCCACGCAGGGGGCGGCAAACGAAAAAAGCCTCCTGACGGGGCAAAAAAGGGGAGTGGGCCGCTCTGTTTTGCAATTTTTTTTTGTAAGGATTATCGAAAGAACGGAGGCCGTTTCAGAATAGACGGAACATACTGGAGTTACGAAAAAAAACGAAAACTATGCTTTTGATTGCAAAAAAAACTAATTTTTCGGTTCAACACGATGCCGTGTCGGAATTTATTACTAATTTTGCACGATTTTTTGAAACAGTACGTACACATTATTAATAATATAGAGAAAGAAAAAACATGGACAAACTGAGCTATGCCCTGGGACTGGGCATCGGACAACAACTGGCACAGATGGGTGCTGGCAACGACCTGAACATAGACGACTTTGCACAGTCTATTCGCGACGTGCTGGCCGGAAGCGAACTGAAGGTGAGCCACCGCGAGGCCCAGCAAATCGTGCAGCAGTACTTTGCCAAGCAGGAAGAGAAAATGCAGGCCGAGCGTGCCGAAAAGGGCAAGGCTGCCCGCGAGGAAGGTGAGAAATATCTGGCCGAGAACGCCAAGAAGGACGGAGTGGTGACGCTGAAGAGCGGTCTGCAGTATCAGGTGCTGCGCGAAGGCAACGGCAAGAAGCCCACGGCCAAGGACCAGGTGAAGTGCCACTACGAGGGTTTCCTAATCAACGGCACCGTATTCGACTCGTCTGTGCAGCGCGGCGAGCCCGCCGTGTTTGGCCTGCAGCAGGTCATTGCCGGATGGACCGAGGGACTGCAGCTCATGCAGGAGGGTGCCAAGTATCGCTTCTTCATTCCCTATCGCCTGGCTTACGGCGAGGGTGGTGCCGGACAGCTCATTCCGCCCTATGCGGCACTGATCTTCGACGTAGAGCTCATCGAGGTGCTCTGATGGCGCCCGTCGACCCGCAGCAAGTAACAACTCACAAAAATAACACAAAACAAAAAGATGAAAAAATTAGCATTCGTGGCCGCCATGGCCATTGCAGCCGCTACCATGACATCGTGTAGCGGCGGTGCTCCGAAGGCAAGCCTGAAGAGCGATGTAGACACCGTGAGCTACGCCCTCGGCATGTCTCAGACACAGGGTCTCAAGGATTATCTCGTCATGCAGCTGGGCGTTGACACAGCCTACATGGCCGACTTTGTGAAGGGTCTGAACGACGGTGCCATGGCTGGCGACAACAAGAAGCAGGCTGCCTACTTTGCCGGCATACAGATTGGCCAGCAAATCAGCAACCAGATGGTCAAGGGCATCAACTACCAGCTCTTTGGCGAAGACTCTACGCAGACCATCTCGATGAAGAACTATCTCTCGGGCTTCATCACAGCCGTTACCGGCAAGAAGGGTCTCATGACCATGGAAGAGGCCGGCGAGACCGCACAGCGCCTGACACAGCAGATCAAGGCCCGCGAAATGGCCAAGGTCTATGGCCCCAACAAGGAGGCAAGCGAGAAGTTCATGGCTGAGAACGCCAAGAAAGAGGGCGTGGTGACACTGCCCAGCGGCGTGCAGTACAAGGTGATCAAGGAGGGAACGGGCAAGATTCCCGCCGACACCTCGACCGTGACCATGCACTACGAAGGCCGCCTGATCAACGACTCGGTGTTCGACAGCAGCTACAAGCGCAACCAGCCCTACACCGTGCGCTGCAACCAGAACATCAAGGGCTTCACCGAAGCACTGACCCACATGCCCGCCGGCTCCATCTGGGAGGTCTACATCCCGCAGGAACTGGCCTACGGCGAGCGTCAGGCCGGAGCCATGATCAAGCCCTTCTCGGCTCTGATCTTCAAGATTGAACTCATGGAGGTGAAGTAAAAAAAAACTGATGATGAAGAAGACACTCTTTGTGGCACTCGCCTTGCTGGCGGGTGCCGCTTTTGGAACTGCTCAGGCAGCCAAGAAGAAGGACAAGAAGCAGGCACAGACGGCCGTGGCAGAACCCGTGAAGCTGGCCAATGGCAGCGACTCGCTGAGCTATGCCGCTGGCATGTCGCTCACCAACGGACTGCTGCAATACCTGCAGTCGCAAGGTGTAGACACGGCCTACATGGCCGACTTTGTGGCAGGCTTCAAGGAGGTGGTGGCCGGTGGCGACGACCCCCGAAAGAAGGCACGCGTCATGGGCATGGACATTGCCAACCAGGTGGGACAGCGCATGCTGCCCGGAATGAAGAAGGACTTCACCGACACGCCCGACACCGTCGTGGCCAACCTGCTCTATCGCGGCTTCACCGACGCACTGCTGGCCGACACCACCGTGATGAACACGAAGCAGGCCGAGACGCTCTTCAGCAGCAAGCAGCAGACCAACAAGATGGCCAAGGACGAGAAGCTCTACGGTGCCAACCGCGAGGCCGGACGCAAGTTCCTGGAAGAGAACAAGACCAAGGAAGGCGTGATCACAACCCCCAGCGGACTGCAATACAAGGTGCTGGTGAAGGGCGAAGGACAGGTGCCACAGAAGACCGACAAGGTGCAGGTGAACTATGAAGGCCGCCTGGTAGACGGCACCGTGTTCGATGCTTCGGCCAAGCATGGCGACAAGCCCGCCACCTTCCGTGCCGACCAGGTGATCAAGGGATGGACCGAGGCACTCACCATGATGCCCGTGGGCTCCAAGTGGCAACTCTACATCCCCTACGAACTGGCCTACGGCGAGCGACAGGCCGGCAACATCAAGCCCTACTCAATGCTCATCTTCGACGTGGAACTGGTGGGAATAGAGAAATAGAGAACAGCAAGCTGTCGTATTATTTTTACAAAATGCGCAAGAATGGCAACATTTTTGCGCATTTTGTTGTTTGTTTCGATATTTTTCCGTACTTTTGCTAACACAAAAATAATCATTAACCATTTACCCAATGGAAAAAATAGACAATCTTGACAAAAAAATTCTGAGCATCTTGTCGCAAAACGCCCGCATTCCGTTCAAGGACGTGGCCGCCGAGTGCAACGTGTCGCGTGCTGCCATCCACCAGCGCGTGCAACGCCTCATCGACAACGACGTGATCACGGGCAGCGGCTTCGACGTCAATCCCAAGTCGCTGGGCTATCACACCTGCACCTACGTGGGCATCACGCTCGAGCGCGGCTCCATGTATAAAGAGGTGGTGAAACGGCTGCAGCTCATTCCCGAAGTGGTGGAGTGCCACTTCACCACCGGCCCCTACACCATGCTCGTGAAGCTCTATGCCCGCGACAACGAGCAGCTCATGCACCTGCTCAACGGACAGTTGCAGGAAATTCCCGGCGTGGTGGCCACCGAAACGCTGATCTCGCTGGAACAAAACATCAGACGCGAAATTCCCGTTCACTTCAACGAAGACACCGAATGAAGAACAAGTTCTGCCTGCAGCATCAGCTCCAGAAGTTCTATTCACACTCACCCGAAGCTGAGCGCAAGCCCGTGGTGGGCATCACCGGCAACTACGGCGAGCAGTCGTGCAAGCTGGGCGAAGCCTACTACAAGCAGGTGCTGCGCGCCGGCGGCACACCCATCATCATTCCGCCACTGGCCGACGAAGCTGCCATCCTGACCACGCTGCAACACATCGATGCCCTGCTGCTGAGCGGTGGAGCCGACATCAACCCACTCTACATGGGCGAAGAGCCGCTGCCGCAACTGCACGGCATCAACAGCGAGCGCGACCTGCCCGAACTGCTCATCACACGACTGGCCTTCAACCGCCAGATTCCCATGCTGGGCGTGTGTCGGGGCGTGCAGACACTGGCCGTGGCACTGGGCGGCACGGTGCGGCAAGACATTGGCAACACCCCCAATCTGCTCAAACACTCGCAAGATGCCGAACGGTCGGAACCCACACACACCGTGAGCCTGCAACCCGACTCCATGCTCTTCAGCCTCTACAAAGAGGAAAGAATGGCCGTGAACTCGTTCCACCATCAAGCCGTGGGACAGCCGGGGCCCCATCTGCGCGTGGTGGCAACAGCCCCCGACGGCGTGGTCGAGGCGGTGGAAAGCTGTGAGGAAAAGCCCATCATGGGCGTGCAATGGCACCCCGAATGCCTGGCCGACGACGGTCTGCCGCTGTTCTGCTGGCTGGTGGAACAGGGAAGGCGCTTCCGACAGGCCAGCATGCTGCACGACCACATGCTCACGCTCGACACCCACTGCGACACGCCCATGTTCTTTCCGCAGGGAGTGGACTTTGGAACGCGCGACGAGCGACTGCTGGTAGACCTGCACAAAATGACCGAAGGGCGGCTCGATGCAACCATCATGGTGGCCTATCTGCCACAGCCTGCACCGGGCGAAGACTTCACTGAGAAAGTGGCCTTCGACGTGAAAGGCCCCAAGCACTATGCCGACCTGATCTTCGACAAGATAGAAGCCATGGTGCAGCGCAACAGCCAGCATGCAGCACTGGCCCGCACACCGCAACAGCTCTGCGAAAACAAGCGCAACGGCCGCAAGAGCATCATGCTGGGCATCGAGAACGGGCTTGCCCTGGAGGGCCAGCTGCAAAACGTGGGCTACTTTGCCAGCCGTGGCGTGGTCTACATCACACTGTGCCACAACGGCGACAACGACCTGTGCGACTCGGCCCGTGGCAGCAACACCCATGGCGGTGTGAGCCCGCTGGGCGAACAGGTCATTCGCGAAATGAACCGCACAGGACTGATGGTCGATCTGAGCCATGCTGCCGAAAAGAGCTTCTACGATGCACTCGACATTTCTGCCACGCCCATCGTGTGCAGCCATTCCAGCTGCCGACAGCTGTGCAACCACCCGCGCAACCTTACCGACGACCAGCTGCGGGCACTTGCCAAGAAAGGCGGCGTGTGCCAGGTGACGCTCTACCCCGGCTTCCTGCGCACCGACGGACAGGCCACCATTGCCGACGCCATGAGCCATCTGGAGCATGCCATCAGCATCATGGGCATCGACCACGTGGGACTGGGCACCGACTTCGACGGCGACGGCGGCGTGCCCGGACTGGCCAACGCCTCAGAACTCATCCTGTTTACACGCCAACTGCTGGCCCGACGCTACAGCGAAGCCGACATTCAGCAGATTTGGGGCGGCAACTTCCTGCGCGTCATGACCCAAGTGCAGGCCAGTTCAGCCCGATAGGCACAACCATCATGTATATGCAAAGAAACTCCTTGTGGGCACATTGCGCTGTCCTGACTTTTCTCCTTGCCGTCTTCAGCAGCGAAGTGAAGGCACAACAGTTGTGGGACATACTGCATTATGGCGACAGCTTGCTGAGTATGAGGTATCACCACAGCAACATTGACACGGCCTACATCACTCGACCGCAGACCAAATGGACCCTGAGAGCACGACTCAACGTTTCGGGTGCCAGCCTGGAGGTGGAGAGCATGGCGGCAGACGACCCATTCAAGTCGCACGCAGATGCCGACTTCAAGTCAACACTCAGCCTGGGTGTGAGCTATCTTGGCTTGTCGGTTGCCCTGGCCCTGAACCCTGCCAAGATGATGGGCAAGTACAAGGACTACGAGCTGAACCTGCGCTATTATGGCAACCGCTGGGGCTTCGACTTCATCTATCAAGACGCGCGCAACTTCACAGGCTGGCGCGAGTACCAGGGAGTGCGCGATGACCTGCCAGCCGAAATGCTGAGACTGAAGACGCTGAACGTCAACTTCTACTATGCCTTCAACAAACGCCGCTTTTCCTATCCGGCAGCTTTCTCGCAAAGCTACATTCAGCGCCGCTCGGCAGGCAGCTTCCTGCTGGCCGCTTCGGGACAGGGACAAGTGGTCGAAACCAAAGGCGACTATGAATCGAGGTTGAACGTCAGCAACATTGGCATCGGTGCAGGCTACGGCTACAACTGGGTGCCCGGCCGCAACTGGCTGCTCCACATCTCGGCCCTGCCCACGTTCATTGTCTACAGCCACACGTCGCTCAAGGCAGAAGGACAGCGCACAACGCTCAAATACCAGTTTCCAGAAACCATCATCACTGCCCGTGGGGCCATCGTGCGCCAGTTTGGCAACATGTTTGTGGGCACCACCATGGTCTATAACTACACCAACATCGGCAACCGCGACCACCTGTCGGTCTACAACAGCAAGTGGCGCACACGCCTGTTCTTCGGCATCCGCCTTTAAGGCTGCCACGCCCTGCAAGGCCCCTGGCCAGCAAAGGCACCGGGGCATGGCAGACTGGGCATAAGTTAAAAAAGCATACAAAATGGAGGGGAAAGCATGGTTGATTGCTGAAAAATGATTAACTTTGGCTCCCAATCAACAATGATGCTTCAATTATGAGAAGAATAATCTTATTGTTTTTCGCGTTTTTGGCCCTCACAGTCTCGGCACAGACGGCTGAAAAGGCCGACAGCGCGCTCGTTTCCACCATCATCATTGGCTATCTGAGCTACGATTCGGCACTGCATGCCATGCCCGACTATGCCACCGCGCAGCAGCAACTGGCCAATCTTCGCGAGGCTTATCAAAAAGAGATGAACCGCGTGGAGCAGGAGTTCAACGAAAAATACGAAGCTTTTCTTGACGGACAGCGCGACTTTCCGCGCACCATCCTGCTGAAGCGGCAGACCGAGTTGCAGCAGCTCATGCAGCGCAACATCGACTTCAAGGCCCAGGCCCAGCGCGAACTGCAACAGGCCGAAACCGAAGCCATGCAGCCCCTGCGCCAACGGCTGAACCAGGTGCTGGCCACGCTGGCACGCGAATGCCGCTATGCCATCATCATCAATACCGATGCCAACGCCTGTCCGTTCATCGACCCCCTGCTGGGCAAAGACATTCAGGACGAGGTGAACGCAATAGTTGAGGAACAAGCGCTATGAAAGGACCCATTGGCATCTTCGACAGTGGCTATGGCGGACTGACCATCCTGCACGGCATACGCCAGCTGCTTCCCGAATACGACTACCTTTATTTGGGCGACAACGCCCGCGCACCCTACGGTGCACGCTCGTTCGACGTGGTCTACGAGTTCACGCGTCAGGCCGTGCGCTATCTGTTCGACCGTGGCTGCAAGCTCGTCATCCTGGGTTGCAACACGGCTTCGGCCAAGGCACTGCGCACCATTCAGCAGCACGACCTGCCGCAGTGGGATGCCCAGCTGCGCGTGCTGGGCGTCATTCGGCCCACAGCCGAAATCATTGGCAACCTCACACAGACGCGCCACGTGGGCGTGCTGGCCACCGAGGGCACCATCAAGAGCCAGAGCTACAACCTGGAAATACAGAAGTTGTGGCCCGATGTTCAGGTGTCGGGCGTGGCCTGTCCATTCTGGGTGCCGCTGGTGGAATATCATGAGGCCGACAGTCCCGGCGCCGATTACTTTGTGAAGAAGCGCATAGACCAGCTCATGCGGCTCGACCCCCAGATAGACGCCATCATCCTGGGGTGCACCCACTACCCGCTGCTCATGCCCAAGATTCTGAAGTATGTGCCGCGCGGCGTGCGCATCGTGCCGCAGGGCGAATATGTGGCCAACTCGCTGCAGAACTATCTTCTGCGCCATCCAGAAATGGAGCAACGATGCTCGCGTGGCGGCACTGCACGCTACATGACCACCGAAAACCCCGAAACCTTCCGCGAGCAGGCCCAGTTGTTCCTGCACGAGGCGGTCGAGGTTGAAAACATTGTGTTGGGGTGAAGGGAAACAGCCTGCCTACTTACAGCAGTCGACGGGCGAAGTAGCGCACGGGATACCAGGTGGAAAGAAAGCCTATGGCCAGCACAGTGACGAAGACAACCACCACATCCCAGGGATGAACGCTCACGGGATAGGCATCGACGATGAACGAACCGGCCGTGCTGCCCAAACGAATGATGCCAAACGCTTGCTGCAACCAGCACAGCAGCAAGCCCACAGCAATGCCTATGAATGCCCCCAGGGCCGATATGAGACGGCCCTCGAACAGGAAGATGCGCGTGATCTGACGGTCGTTGGCACCCAGGTTGCGCAGTGTCTGCACGTCCTGTCGCTTGTCGATGATGAGCATCGAGAGCGAGCCAATGATGTTGAAACAGGCCACCACCAAGATGAAAGTGAGGAAAATATAGGCTATGAGCTTCTCAATTTTCATGATGCGAAAAGTGTCGTCCTGCTGCTCATAGCGGTCTTTCACGTAGAAGTTATCGCCCGCCAACTGCTTCAGCTGGCTTTTCACCTGATTGAAATCGCTGCCCGGCTTCAGTCGCAGACAGAGCGACGAAAGCATGCCCTGCTGGTCGAACAGCCTGCGGGCAAAGCCAATGGAGGTGAGAATGTAGCTGCGGTCGTACTTGGCCTGCATCACCGAGAACACCACGCCGGGCGAATACAGCTCGTCTTCCACAAAGCCGTCGGCCGGGTCGGTCAGGTCCACCTGGCCCTCGCGCCGTGGCGCATAGATGTGCAGCGGTTCCTCATAGCGGTAGCCCAGTCCCAGCACGTCGGCCAGACGAATGCCCGGAATGCCGTAGCTCAGGTCGGCGGCATGCAGTTCAAAGACGCCGTCGCCCTGCAAAATGTCGTCAATGTGGGTCAGTTGCTGAAAACTGTCGTCGACGCCCTTCACCGTGACCATGGCCTGTCGGCCCTGATACACGGCCAGTGCCAAATCCTCCACACACTCCGTTGCCACCTCCACCTGCGGCAACTCTCGCATCTGCGTGAGCACAGGGTCGTCGGCAGCCACCGTCTTTCCGTTCACGGGCGTCACCTCAATCTGCGGGTCGAAGGCCGTGAAGAGCGATGCCACCAGGTCGCTGAAGCCGTTGAACACGCTCAGCGTGACCACCAGCGCCATGGTGGCAATGGCCACGCCCGTGACCGAGATGCCACTGATGATGTTGATCACATTGGTCTTCTTTTTCGAGAAAAGATAGCGTCGTGCAACGTAGAATTCAAAGTTCATGCGTCTTGGGAGAAGAAGAGTGGTCCATGGTTGGTGGGGGGGGAGCAACACACGCACACGCAGCGAGCTACTGTTTCAGCAGCTCGTCGATGTGCTCAATATAGTCCAGCGAATCGTCGATGAAGAAACGCAACTCGGGCACGATGCGCAGCTGATGCCGCACACGCTGGCCCAGCGCATAGCGTATTTGCTGGTTGCTCTTCTCAATATTCTGCAGCAGCTCTTCGCCGCGCTCCGATGGGAAGATGCTCAGATAGGCAGTACAGATGCCCAGGTCGGGCGACACCTTGGTGCGCGTGACCGACACCATTACGCCCCTCATGGCACGCGTCTGTTCCTGGAAGATGATGCTCAGTTCTTTCTGCAGCAGGCGTGCAATCTTGTTTTGTCGGGTTTCTTGCATAAGTAGTTGAGGTGAAAAAAGAGGTTGGACGACTCGGATTCGAACCGGGAATGACAGAACCAAAACCTGTAGTGTTACCATTACACCATCGTCCAATCTGTCAGTAAGAATCTGCCATGCTTGCGCAAATTCGGCTGCAAAGTTACTAAAAAATTAGTTTCCTGCAAAATAATTCATAGAAAAACTTTAGAAGAAAATGGTACAGAGCCCATGTACGATTGGTACAAAGCCCATGTACGAATGGTACAGAGCCCATGTACGAATGGTACAAGGGCCGAATACCAATGGCGTTCGAGCCTGAAAGCAACGGCATCTGGGCCTGAAAACGGTTGAAACGCAAGGCGGTGGTGCTCAAGATGCTGAGCACCACCGCCTTGCGTGAGTGTATGTATGGAGGAAGGAACGGGTCTTCCCTGCTGTTGGCTGAATGCTAACAGCCCGCAGCGCCGCTACTTCACGGTGACAAGATAGTAGTTTTTCTTGCCGCGCTGCACGAGCAGATATTTGCCGTCGATGAGGTCGTCGGCCGTGATCTGACGGTCGTCGCCCAGCTTCTCCTTGTTCAGCGAGAGGGCTCCGCTCTTGAGAAACTCGCGAATCTCGCGCTTGCTCTGGAACACGTTGGCCACGCTGGTGAACAGCTCTGAAGCCACCTGGCCCAGCTGGTCTTTCTCGATCTGGAACTGGGGCACGCCGTCGAACACGTCGAGGAAGGTCTGCTCGTCGAGCTTCTCCAGGGCGTCCTTGGTGGCCTTGCCAAAGAGAATGTTGGAGGCTTCGATGGCCATGTCGAGTGCTTCGCGCGAGTGAACCATCACGGTCACTTCTTCGGCCAGCCGCTTCTGCAGCACGCGGCGACCCGGGTCGGCCTTGTGCTCCTCGACGAGGGCGTCGATTACGTCCTTTTCGAGCGAGGTGAAAATCTTGATGTAGCGCTCGGCATCGTCGTCGCTCACGTTGAGCCAGAACTGATAGAAGCGATAGGGCGTGGTGCGCTTGGGATCGAGCCAGATGTTTCCGCTCTCGGTCTTGCCAAACTTCTTGCCGTCGCTCTTGGTGATGAGGGGGCAGGTCAGGGCAAAGGTCTCCACCTCGTTGCCCAGCGTGCGGCGAATGAGCTCGGTGCCGGTAGTCATGTTGCCCCACTGGTCGTTGCCGCCCAGCTGCAGCTTCACGCCGTAATGCTGATAAAGATAGAGGAAGTCGTAGCCCTGGAGCAGCTGGTAGGTGAACTCGGTGAACGACAGTCCGTCGCGTGCCGTGCCGTTGAGTCGCTGCTGCACGCTCTCCTTGGCCATCATATAATTAACGGTGATGTGCTTGCCCACCTCGCGGGCAAAGTCGAGAAAGGTGAAGTCCTTCATCCAGTCGTAGTTGTTCACCATCAGGGCAGCGTTGGGGCCTTCAGCCTCGAAGTCGAGGAACTTGGCCACCTGGGCCTTGATGCACTCCTGGTTGTGGCGCAGCGTTTCGTCGTTCAGCAGGTTGCGCTCCTGGCTTTTGCCGCTGGGGTCGCCAATCATACCGGTGGCACCGCCCACGAGAATGACAGGACGATGGCCGCAGCGCTGCAAATGGCGCAGCATCATGATGCCACACAGGTGGCCAATGTGCAGTGAGTCGGCGGTGGGATCGGTGCCCAGATAGGCCGTAACCATTTCTTTTTGGAGCAATTCTTCGGTTCCTGGCATCATCTGTGCCAGCATTCCGCGCCAGCGGAGTTCTTCTACAAAATTCTTTCTCATGGAAGAAAAAGTGTACTAAAATAAGAATGAATTGGGGTTTGCCGTGGGTGTACTCCAACCCAGAATCGAACTGGGATCTACTCTTTAGGAGAGAGTTGTTCTATCCATTGAACTATTAGAGCAGCCACTAAATTAGGGTGCAAAGGTACAAAAGAGTTAGGAGTTAGATGGCAGGCGTTAGGAGTTTTTCTCTCTCGTTAATGATTTTTAACGCCATTTTCCTCCTTCATAACTCTCAAGTTTGCCACACCCTGCCTGCTTCACAGCAGTCGGCGATATTTGGAATAGGCTTTTTTCTTGGGTGCTTTACCCCAGGCCACATTCATGCCGATGCAGATGCTGGCATTGGAATTGAGGGGAATGCCTTCTTTGGAGAGACTGCCCAGGATGTGGTCCATACCAACAAAGAAATTGACGCCTGCGGGATGCACATTGAGCACCCAGCCCATGCTGGTGGCAAAGCTGCCCACGGCCACGCTGACGCCCCCGTCGAGCCACTTCAGCGGTGCCCAGTTGGCGCTCAGGCGGCCTTCGGTCCAGGAGTAGTCGCCAAAGAAGCGGTGCTGCATGAGCACGCCGAACGACAGGGGCTGATAGACGGGAAGGGCATACTGGGCGGCAACGTTGAGCGTGGCGGCCAGACTGGTGGTTCGGCCTCCATGGCCACCTTCCTGCAGGGCGATGAAGTCCGACAGCTGGTCGGCATACGAGTCGGTCTGGTCTTCCATCTGGTTGGGCATGGGATTGCCCTGCGCGTCTTCCTTCTTCACGGGCACTTCATGGAACCCATGGAAGACGAACTCCTGCTTCTTCTGCACCAGCTGCACGCCTTCAGACCAGGAGATGAAGCCCAGATCGGTAAGGGCTGCACTCAGTCTGAGCGTTCGCAGGGCTTCGGCACTACTGTTCTGAAAGTTGTATTCGGCGCCCAGGTCGAGGCCCAGGCCAAAGCCGCTGGTGCCGGCACCGTCGACGTCGGTTTCGCCCAGGTCTATGTGTTCATAGCTGCCGCGCGATGCTTGTTTATAGTCGTCGGTGGTGTTCTTGAACTGTATGCCTTTCACGTTCACGTCGGCCACGGCACCGCTGGTGGTGATTCGCCATTCGTTGCCCACGAGGTTGGCCTTCATGCCCGAGATGTTCACGTCGGCCCGTCCGGCTCCTATGAGCACTTTCAGCTTGGCACCCATGCGCAGACTGCTGCTGAGCTGGCGCGAATGGCCCAGCGCCACTTCGGCATACGACATGGCTCTGGCACCAAAGTTGTCGAAGGTGTAGCTCTTGTTGCCAATGTTCTTGGCAAACTCGAAGAGCTCGTAGGGCAACATCACGCCCAGCATGGTTTTCTCGTTCACCTCGATGGTGTTGTAGCCTCCGAAGGCGTGGAAGCCAGCCGAAAGTAACGTCAGATCGATGTTGGTCTGCAGGCGGTTCACGTCGTTTATGCCGCTCAAGGCTGCACCGGTCGAAACGTCGGGGTGCATGAAGGTGCGGCTATACTTGCCCGTAGTAGGATCCTGGAACAGCAGGTCTTTCAGACCGATGTTGCCCCTGAGCTGCATGCTCATGTTGCCCAGTGCAGGCACGGCAATGTAGTTTTGCTCGTTGCCGAAGGCGGGATTGAGCATGTGGCGGTATTTAAAATCCTCGGTGAAGTAGGCCGAGTTCAGCGTCTGGGCTTTGGCGGGCAGTGACAGGCAGGCCAGTGCCACTGCTGCAAAAAGGAAAAATATGTTGGCTCGTTTCATGCTGCTTAATCATCTAAATTATATACAACCTTGCCGTGCAGTGTGGGCACGATGTTCTCAATGCGCAACGTGTGCTGACTCTTGTTCAGGGCCTTGCCTTGATATTCGGCATCGGCAGGCGTGAAAGCCTCGGCACGGTAAATGATGCCGTCGAGCAGTTCCAGTCCGCTGTCGCCCTGCTGTCGCACAACGACGTTGATGTGGGTGGTCTTCGGACTGTCCTTCGTGCCCGCATCGACCACGCCGTCCTTGCTGTTTTGGGGCGTGGTCACGACAACCTCCATCTGTGCAGCGTCCATCTGCACCAGCTTTCCACTGGCATCCTTCTGCATGGGGTAGGCTCTCACCTTCAGGTCGGCAGGCACGCGGTTCACCACGTCGGCCTCGACCACCACATAGCTGCCCTTGGTCATGCGAATGTCCTTCAGGTCGTCGTGCCAGCCGTCGATGGTGTCGCGGTAGACAATGATGGAGCCGTAGTTGAACGCCAGCGGTGCCCAGAAGTCGTAGCTGGGCTGAACGGTGTAGCGCTGGCCGAGCGCAAATGTTCCCGTTTCGTTCTGGTCAACGGAAGCGTCGCACTCGAAGGTGATGGCCTTGGGAATCTTCTCCAGCAGTCCGGCCAGCGTCTTCGAACCGCCAATGGGCTCCACAGGCACGGCGTCCTGATACTGCTGGTACTGGCCTGTGGTCTGTATGGTCTTGCCACGGTCGTGAATGATGTACTTGGTGGTGGTGCTGCTGCTGACGTTGCCCGTGTGGGGCAGGATGGTGAGCGCAGGCAGCAGCACAGAGTCCAGACGCTCGCGCTGACCGTTGGCCATGACGTTGCCCAGGGTCACGAGTTTCAGGTTCTCGAGCTTGCCCGTTACGCCAACGTTGCTGCTCACGCTGAAGCCCAGCTGCGGATTGTCAATGACCAGCTTCACGTCGTCGTCTTCCAGAAAGTCGGGCAGGTCGTTTATTTCTATTTCGCCAATGCCGTCGGTCAGGTCTACGTCGGGGTTGAACTTGCCCGTGGCCTGGGCAATCTCAATGTCATACAGTTGCACACTGCTGGTCATGGAGTAGTTTCTGGATCGGTCATAGAAGCGGTCGGTCAGGTGCTGTTTCAGCACTTCCTTGTCGATGTTCTTCAGGTGTATCTTCAGGTCTACGTGCAGGTCGGCCTGAAGCATCAGCACCTGCTTGCTGCCACGCTTCACTATCTTCAGGTAGTTGCCGCCCTGCCGTTTGGCTGCCTCTACGTCGAAAGATGGCTGGTGGTTCTCAAAGTTGCGCAGGGCGTTGGCCGACAGACTGATGGCAACGCCCTTGGTGCTCACGTCTAGGTGAATGCCCTCAGAACGGTTCTCCACGTAGGTTCCTTCTGTCAGGCCCTGACTGCGGCCCACGCTGCGCGTCAGGAACGACGGCAACGAAATGTCGATGCTGAACACACGGTCGATGAGCTGTTGGGCATCGGGCGAGAACGTGAGATTGATGTCGATGGTGGAAGCAGAATTGGCATGCCTGGCAACCAGTTCTGTCAGCTCGTTCACCTCGTCGGGCAGCTCCACTTCATAGGTGAACAGCGTCAGTTGGTCTTCAATGGTGTAGTCTTCATTCATGCTGTTGAAGAAATTGTCGACAAACAAGCCTATTGATTTCTTCACATACGTTTCATCAATGTCCACCGCCTGCGCCAGCTGCCTCAGATAGTTCAGGTACGACTGGCCAATGGTGTCGATGGGCGACAGGTCGATGATGTTCTGGATGGGCCTGTCGGAGCCTCGCTGCACCACGATTGACTCCACGTAGGGATGGGCCGCCTTTACGTCTTCGCTTCCTGCACCCTTGGCAAACAGGTAATTGCCTTCTTCGTCGGTACTGATCACGTCGCTGTTGTCAATGTCGAGCATGTCGCTCAGCTGAATCTCGCGCACTGAGTTGTTGCCAGGCAGACGGAAGCCTTCGGCACTCTCCGTGCCTGCCGCAATGGTCTTGTCGATGCTGTCCAGGTCGTAGTCTGCGTTCGTGCAAGCAGAAAAGGACCACACCGTGAGCAGTGCAGCCAACGACGAAAGACCCGCAATGTGTTTCTTTATCATTCTCGTTGTGTAGTAATTAGATTGTGAAATAGTATTGCTTTTATGATGCAAAAATACTCTATTCGTCTTACATTATATATATTTGCCATCCTTTCATTAACAAGAATTAATGCATATTAACTTAATATTGTTTTCAAATCCGTTTTTTTGACTCTTTCCTGCGAAGTTTTATACACCTTCATCCTTAAACAAATTAAAAAGAAGTGGTCATATTCACAAAAAAAACATTCAAATCATTAGAAATGGGCTCATATTTTTTGCAGTTACATATTAATTGCTTAACTTTGCACATGAGAGTAGACTAAATTTACTAATTAACTGATTCTTTGTATATGAAAAAACATTCTGTTTTTGCCCTTGCCGCACTGTTGAGCACCTCGCTGTGTGCCCATGCCCAAAGCGTAGAAGATTTTGGAATCTTCGATCACCTGTCGGCAGGTCTTTCCATTGGTACTACTGGTATTGGCCTGGAAGTGGCAGCACCCATCACCAACTATTTCCAGGCTCGCATGGGCTACTCGTTCATGCCTGCATTCAAATACAAGCATACCGCCGATTTTAAGTCTTCCAACGATATTTTCAAGAAGGAAGACGGAACAGGCTACTATGATGAGATTGAAGCCGAAGGCAAACTGAACATGGGCGATTTCAAACTGCTGTTCGATGTTTACCCCTTCAAGGGCAGCGCATTCCATTTCACGGCAGGTGCCTATATTGGAAAGAGCAAGATAGTGAAAATAAAGAACCAGAACCACTTCATCAACACAAAGTATTGGGGCAATTCGGGCCCAGAACTGGGAACGGGGCAGAACACCTATACCGTGGTTTCGGATGACGAAGGCCGTGTGAATATCGACGTGAAGACCAACGGCTTCAAGCCTTATCTGGGAATTGGCGTGGGACGTGCCGTGCCTAAGAACCGCATTGGCGTGTGTTTCGACTTTGGTGTGCAGTTTTGGGGCAAGCCCGAAGCTTGGACCAACATCAGCGATGACAACGGAAAGAGCTACCGCAAGGTGGAGAAAAGCAAAATTACGAACGACGAAGACTACTGCGACGACATTAAGGACGTGATCAAAGTTGCCGAGAAGGTGGTGGTGTTTCCTGTCCTCACGCTGCGCATCAACGGACGTATCTTCTAAAGAAAAGAATGAATTACAACTAATAATAAGCAGAAAAGATTATGAAAAAGAATTTCTTTTATCTGGCATTGTCGCTGTGTGTGGCACTGACAACCCTTTCATGCGGTTCGGATGATGATGGCGGCGACGGCATCCCCCACTACACCCAGCAAAAGTTTGCCGAACAGACAGCTGCGTTTACCGTCAATGAAAACGAGGTGGTGGCAATCACCACATCGGGCAACAGTGATGAGAAGGTGAGCCTCACGGGGCTGAACTTCACCGAAAGCGGCAAAGCCATCATTGAGACCACCCATGAACGCAGCGACGGAAAGAAAACCGTGAAGTACACCACCTACGATGCTGACATCAACGGCAACACCTATACCGTGAAGGATGGCAGCAAGGTGCAGGGCACCGTTGCCTATACCACCGTTCGTGCAGCAGGCGAAGGCGTTATGATTACCATCAACCTGACCGTGAAGATTGGCGACGTGGAGTTCAAGTTTGCAACCACCGAGCCCGCAAGTGCCGTAAAGTTGCTGGAGGCAATGGCTCAGACAGTGGGCCTTACCAACATCACCCGTACATGGACTGTGGAGCGCATGAAGCTGACTCTTGACTTTGAAGACAAGCCCGATGCATCGACCGAGGTGAATAACGGTTCGCTCAAAGAGTTTCAGGAACTGGCCGAGCGCCAGAACATCATCCTGAAGGAGACGGATCGCACCGCACTGAACAGAACGATTCAGGGCATCACACTCGACAAATATGGCCTGTTCACCATTACCTACAGCGACAAGTACAACGATGCTGCCAAGTGGCAGTGGGTTGCTGGTTCGAACGACAGCAAAATCAACATCGTGTTGAAAGACGAGGAAATGGGCAACAAGTTCCTGCAGACCAACATGAGCATTGATGTGCAGTATCCTGGCAACGACAAGCTCACGCTGAAGCTGACCGTGAAATTGCCTGAAGACAAGTGCACTGCTTACATGACTCTGAATCTGAAATAATGTGTATTTCTGTTCACGACAAAGATAAGTCCATATAAATTCAGGACTAAGTAAAGTGCATTTACGACAAAGAAAAATCCATTTACCGCGCTGGTAAATGGATTTTTCTTTTTAGCACAGGATGGCTTCGGCTGCCTTCAGTTGCTCGTTGGTGGGTGTGGGCACATCGCTGAGCGTGTAGTCAAGCCCCAGTTGCTGCCACTTGAACACGCCCAGGGTGTGATAAGGCAGCACCTCCACCTTCTTTATATTATGCAGCGTGTCGAGAAACTGACGCAGACGGTGCAGCTGTTCGGCATCGTCGGTGATGCCTGGCAGCAGCACATGCCGAATCCACACAGGCTTTCCGATGTCGGAGAGAAAACGGGCACAGTCCAGGATGGTCTCGTTGGAGTGACCCGTGAGCCAGCGGTGACGCTCAGCATCAATGTGCTTGATGTCGAGCAACACCAGGTCGGTGCTATTCATGAGGCGCTGAAACTTCGAGAAGAAAGGTTCATGACGGGTGAAAGGCTGTGCCGCCGTGTCCAGACAGGTGTTGATGCCCCGCCGACGTGCCTCTTCAAAGAGCTCGATGAGGAAATCCATTTGCAGCAGCGCCTCGCCACCTGAGACGGTGATGCCGCCGTCCGGGCCCCAGTAGCTGCGGTAGCGCTCAGCACGGTCGAGCAGGTCTGTTGCTGATGCGGCAGTGCCGCATCCTACCGAACTGGAGGGGGAAGCAGGATGAAGACGCCACGTGTCGGGGTTGTGGCAGTAGCGACAACGCATGTGGCAGCCCTGCATGAAAATGAGGAACCGAATCCCCGGCCCGTCAACGGAGCCGAAGGATTCGGTGGAGTGAATGAAACCTTTGCTGATTTCTGTCATACCATCAGGGAAAAAACTACAGCGATTCGTGGGCCTGACGTGCAATCACGTCTTCCTGCTGCTCGCGTGTCAGGTCGATGAACTTCACGGCATAGCCCGAAACACGGATGGTGAAGTTGGCATATTCGGGCTTCTCAGGATGCTCCATGGCATCGCGCAGCTTGTCAACGCCAAAGACGTTCACGTTCAGGTGGTGTGCCCCACGGCTGAAGTAGCCATCCATCACGCGCACCAACGTCTGTGCCCGTTCCTCGTCGTTGTGTCCCAGCGTGTTGGGACTGATGGTCTGCGTGTTCGAGATGCCGTCGAGCGCATACTCATAAGGTATCTTTGCCACCGAGTTGAGCGAGGCCAGCAATCCGTTTTTCTCAGCGCCGTAGCTGGGGTTGGCCCCCGGCGACAGCGGAGTACCGGCCCTTCGACCGTCGGGCAGGTTGCCCGTATATTTTCCATAGACCACGTTCGACGTGATGGTCAGAATCGACGTTGTGGGTTCCGAGTTGCGGTAAGTGTGGTGCCGCTTGATCTTGGCCAGGAAAGTCTTCAGCACCCACACGGCCACCTCGTCGGCGCGGTCGTCGTCGTTGCCGTAACGTGGGAAGTCGCCTTCGGTCACATAGTCCACGTTGAATCCCGTCTCGTCGCGAATGATCTTCACCTTGGCATACTTCACGGCGCAGATTGAATCGACCACATGCGAGAAGCCGGCGATGCCCGTGGCAAACGTTCGGCGCACGTCGGTGTCGATCAGTGCCATTTCGGCAGCCTCATAGAAGTATTTGTCGTGCATGTAGTGAATGAGGTTCAGCGTGTTCACGTAGATGTCGGCCAGCCATTCAAGCATGTCGCGGAAGCGCGGCTCCAGTTCTTCCCATGTCAGGTATTCGCTGGTGATGGGTCGGAATCTGGGTCCACACTGCTCGCGTGTCTTGGCATCCACGCCGCCGTTGATGGCGTAGAGCAGCGTCTTGGCCATGTTGGCTCGCGCGCCGAAGAACTGCATCTCCTTGCCCGTCTGCGTGGCGCTGACGCAGCAGCAAATAGAGTAGTCGTCGCCCCAGATGGGCCGCATCACGTCGTCGTTCTCATACTGAATGGAGCTGGTCTTCACAGAAATCATCGAAGCATAGTGCTTGAACGTCTCGGGCAGTCGCGGCGAGTAGAGCACCGTCAGGTTGGGTTCGGGCGACGGGCCCATGTTCTCCAGCGTGTGCAGGAATCGGTAGCAGTTCTTTGTCACCATGTGTCGCCCGTCCTGTCCCAGTCCGGCCACCTCGAGCGTGGCCCAGACGGGATCGCCGCTGAATATTTCGTTATAGGAAGGAATGCGTGCAAACTTCACCATGCGGAACTTCATCACCAGGTGGTCAATCAGTTCCTGTGCCTCGCTTTCGGTGAGGGTGCCTTCCTGCAGGTCGCGCTCAATGTAGATGTCGAGGAAGGTGCTCACGCGTCCCACCGACATGGCAGCACCATTCTGTGTCTTGATGGCAGCCAGATAGCCAAAGTAGAGCCACTGCACGGCCTCGCGTGCGTTCCTGGCTGGCTGCGAAATGTCGAAGCCATAGATCTGTGCCATCTCCTTCATGCTCTTCAGGGCCTTGATCTGCATGGAAATCTCCTCACGCAGCCGGATGATGTCTTCGCTCATCTGTCGCTTGCCGCAGTTGTATTTGTCAATTTCCTTCTGCTCAATCAGGAAGTCGATGCCGTAGAGGGCCACGCGGCGATAGTCGCCCACGATGCGTCCGCGCCCGTAGGTGTCGGGCAGTCCGGTCAGTATGTGGTTGTGGCGCACGCGTTTCATCTCGTCAGTGTAAGCATCGAACACACCCTCGTTGTGCGTCTTGCAGTATTTTGTGAATATCTCGTGCAGCTTTTCGCTGGGCTGATAGCCGTAGGTGGTGCATGCCTGCTCGGCCATCTTGATGCCACCGTAGGGCATGAAGGCACGCTTCAGCGGCTTGTCGGTCTGCAAGCCCACCACGCGCTCCAGGTCTTTCATGCCTTCGTCAATGTAGCCCGGACCGTAGGCCGTCATGCTCGACACAATGTCGGTCTCCATGTCGAGCACGCCGCCCTTGGCACGCTCTTCCTTCTGCAGCTCCTGCAGCCGGCCCCACAGCTTGTTGGTTGCCTCGGTTGGGCCAGTGAGGAACGATTCGTCGCCGTCATAGGCCGTGTAGTTGTGCTGAATAAAGTCTCTCAGATTGACCTCTTCGGTCCATTTGGTTCCCTTGAAACCACGCCATTCGTTACGCATAAAAAAACTTAAATTTTCTGATTTGTAATTTTCGCTGCAAAGATACGAAGTTTTTCCTTGATAAACAATACTTACAGATAAGTATTTTTAGGTGTCTGTTTTTCCGCACTTCCCCCACCGTCTCGCCGTGCCCTGTGTCAGCCCTGGCGCTGTAGGCGCATCAGTGCAGCCACCACCGCCGCAATGGCCACATAGGCCAAGGCCACCTGCAGGGCCGTGGGGTGCAGCCCCCCGATGCTGGCCCAGGGCTGAGCGGCCAGCCACAGCATGAAGGCATTGAGCCCGTGGGCCAAGGCCAGCACGGCCGGTGCCGCAACGGGCAGCAACAACATGAGCAATGCCCCGTGCAGCAACAGCCACACGGCTGGCACAGCCACCAGATTGGTGAGCAGGAAGCACACCGGGAACTGGCCGAAGTAGTAGGCCACCAGCGGTGCCGTTCCCACCTGGGCCGACACCGAAATGGTCACGAGCGACCACAGCCATCCTGCCAGCCGATGGCCCTGCAGCCACTGTGCCGACACCCAGCTGTCCCACAGCGGCATGAGTGCCAGGATGGCGAAGACGGCTGCAAACGACAGCTGGAAGCCCACGTCGAAGAGCGACAACGGACTGGCCACCAGCATGACCATGGCCGTGAAGGCCAGCACATTGACCGAAAGGCCGCGCCGCCGCCCCATGCTGAGCAGGGCATAGACGCTGAGCATGGTGGCGGCCCGCACCACACTGGCAGGCAGTGCCACCAGAAAGGCAAAGGCCCAGATGGCCACCACCAGCACTCCCTGTGCCAAGGGGCGCCATCGCCGCCCCCGCACCACCAGCAACAGCAAGCTGCACACCATGCCCAGATGCAGTCCGCTCAGGGCCAGCACATGGGCAGCGCCCGTGCCGGCATAGGCCGACCGCAGCCGAGCCGACAGCCGGCTCCTGTCGCCCAGGGTCATGGCCGCCACCACGGCCTGGGCATCGTTGGCCGCCCCCAGGGCCCGGTAGCGTTGCAACAGCAGTTGACGCCACTGCAGGAACCACAGGCGCGAGCGCAGCAGCAGGGGCAGCTGTGACTGCGACGTGGCTACCCTGCGCCACTGCCCCGTGCGCAGCAAGCAATGGGCCGGGGCTGCCCCACGGGGAGCCTCCGGGCGCTGGCCAACCAACAGCGTCTGATCAATGCCGAAGCGACGGCCTTCCTCCTTATTATATATATAGCAACGCACGGGCCACTGGCTGCTGATGGTCACTGCATCGACTGCCACCGTGCGGGCTTTCTCAACGGGACTGGAAACAATCACAGCCCTGAAGGGCCGCTCGCTGCACCCAAAAAAGCGCTCCTTGCGCTGCTGCTCCAAGCTCATGAGCAGTGCGCCCGCCACGGCCATGCAGCCTGCCAGCGCCAGCGACTGCAGGGCACCACGGTTGCGAAGGCCAGCCGACAGCACCACCAGCCCCGCCAAGGCCGCCCACCACCAGACCGCCACGGGCCAGCAGCTGCCTGCCACCATGCCAGCCATGAAGCAGCATGCCAGCAGAAGCAGCGGTGCCGAGGCAGTACTTAAAGAATTTTTCATGGGGGGAAGGAGGACTGAACGCCTGCGCCATGGCGCGGCTACATGCTGTAGAACGTGGCGATGAGGTCGTGCCGGTAGTTCTTGCTCACGCGCAGTTCGGTCAGGTCGTCGAGCGGCGGAAAGAGCAGGCACTGTGTTTCGAGCACCTTGCTCACCTTGGTCACATTCACGATGTAGCGCTTGTGAATCTGCACAAAGTCTTTCGAATAGGCCAGGATGGTGTCGGCGTTGGTGCGGTGTCTCAGCGGCAGACATTCGCGCTGCGTGGTCACCACCTCCCACTGTCGGTTGCTGCTGTCGAAACGAAAGAAGCCAATGTCGTCGAAACGCAGCACCATGTGCTCGTTCAGCGAGTTCACAATCATCACGTTGGGCGGCGTGTCGGTGACCTTGGCCGGTCGTGCCGGCTGCAGGTTGCTCAGCTTGTTTTCATAGTATCGCGTCATGATCTTGGCCAGTTCCTGCTGCGTGGCCGGCTTCAGTATGTAGTCGAAAGCCTCGCGGCGCAGAGCCTCGAGCATGTATTTGTCGTAGCCCGTATAGAACACCACCTTCATTTCGGGCTTGGCCCAGGGGCGAATGTCGGAGCAGAAGTCGAGTCCCGTCATGCTGGGCAGTTCCACATCGAGAAACAGCAGGTCGGGCTCCAGGTCGATGATGTGCTGGCGTGCTGTCTTGTCGGCATCCTGAGCCGTGCCCACAATCTCAACGGAGTAGTCGGCCAACTGCCTTCTGAGCAGTGCTGTTGCCCCCAGGTCGTCGTCGACGATGAAGGCCCTGATGAGTGGTTTATTTTCCATCGCAGTCGTTGTTTAGCGTGTATTTGAAGTGGTCGGGCAGGAAGAGTGCCGCCCTGCATCCCGTACTGAGCTGCCGGCTGTGGTTGTTTTCCAGCGTGAAGACCATTTGCTGCCGGTTCTGCTCGTTCAGCAGCTGCAGTGTCTGGCGCAGCACGCGCAGTCCGGTGCCCTCGCCCGGCTGCTGCCCCTCGGTCAGCCCTGCGCCGTTGTCGACCACCTCGACCAGCGTGCCTCCGTCTTGCCGGGTGGCCTTCACCCACAGCTTTCGCTGCTGTCCCTGCTGTGGCCGCATGGCCTTGAGCCCGTGCTTGATGGCGTTTTCGGCCAGAATCTGCACCGACATCGATGGCAGCACCACCTTGGCGGCATCCACATCGGGCGCCACCTGCAGCTCGTAGGCAAAGTCGGGCCCAATGCTGCGGCTCTCCACGTCGCAGTAGAAGCTGATGAAGGCCAGCTCCTCGCTCAGCGTTGTCTGCTCGCAGCCGGTGAACTCAATGCCCCGATGCAGCAGCTGCACCAGCGAGTCCAGGTTCACGGGCTTGCCGTCCATCTGTGCCAGCATCTCAGCGGTCAGCGCGTTGCTGATGAAGTGGGGCGTGATGCGGTTGCGCACGGTCTCCATCCTCAGACTGGCAATGCGGTTGCGCAGGGCCATTTCCCTGAGTTTGCGCTCGCGCTGCTTCTGTGCCAGCAGCACCACCAGCAGTCCCACGGCCAGGGCCAGGGCCAGGAGCATGGTGAGCGAGAGCTTCATCGACAGGTCTTTCTCTTCTATCTGCTGCTGTTTCATGAACAGCTGCTTCTGGTGTTCATAGCTCATGAGTGCCTCGGAGAAGCGCATCTTCATGTTGTCGCTGGCAATAGAGTCGCGCAGCCGGTCCAGCTGCTGTTGGGCCTGGGCATACTGCCGCCACTGGCCCGTTTGCTCATACAGACTGATGAGCACCTGCTGGCGCAGAACCAGCTGTTCGGGAATCATCCACGAGGGCGTGGGGTGCAGGCTGTCCAGCCTGAGTGCCTCTACGGGCTGGTTGTCCATGAGGGCCAGTTCCATGCGCTGCGTGGTGAGGTAGTAGAGCGGAATGGGCTGTTGCTGCTGCCTGAAGAACTGCTCGGTGAGCTCCAGCAGTGGCAGGGCGCGCTGCGGCTGTCCGGTCCTGATGTAGAGGTCGCTCAGGTTGCAGCGCTCAAACATGCGCTCCCACACCATGTCGGGCTGTGTGGCCAGCAGTGAGTCGAGTTCTATAAAGCACTGCAGACTCTGCCGGTACTGGCCTTGCAGGAAGTAGTCGTTGCCCCGGTTGTTCAGATAGATGAACACGTCGGCGGCCGACATCTGCGGCCTCAACTCTTCGGCGCGGCTCCACCAGGTGCTGCTCTGCTCAAAGCTGCCCATGGCGGCATAGGCCGAGGCAATGCCCATGCTCACGCTGATGAGCGTGGCGGGCGTGGGTCCCAGCGAGTCGGCCAGCTCCATGGCCTGGCGGTAGTGGCCAACGCTCTGGTCGTACTGCCCGGCCTGCTTGTAGGCATCGGCCATGTTGATGAGCAGCTGCAGGCGGTTGCTGGCCTGGCAGGGCAGCTGCGAGGCCAGTTGCAGGGCGCGGTCGAAGTGCAGCAGGGCCGAATCCATGCGCCCCACCATCTTCGAAAAGCAGACGCCGCGCTGCATCTCGAGCTCCACGCCCAGTTGCTGCTGTTGCAGCGTGGGCTGCGACTGTCGGGCCAGGTAGTCGGCCAGACGGCGGTTGCTCAGCAGCAGCGAGTCTTTCTGCATGGCAGCAAAGTGGCACTTGGCCAGCAGCACCTCATAGCGGTAGTAGGCATCGCTGTCGGCGGCCTCGGCCTGGCCTTCGCGGGCCAGCTGGCGTGCCTCGTCGGTGCGCCCCTGCTGCAGTGCCGCCTCGCCCTGCACATAGCGTGGGGGCAGTGCCGTGCCACAGTCGTTGCGGCTGCATGCTGCCAGCACACACAGCACGGCCAGGAGCAGCAGCCTCAGCGGTGCGGAAGCGATGGTGTGTAGTTGTTGCGTGGCGATGGTCATTTTCCAATGGTGTTTTTGGCGTGTGGGTGTTATTTCTTGCGTATGAGTGTCAGTCCGTCGCGCAGTGGCAGAATCACCTTTTCGGTGCGCTCGTCGGCCGCCACCAGGTTGTTGAAGCGGCGTATGCCCACGGTCTGCTGGTCGTGGTCGTAGGCTGGATCGGCCACGTGGCCGTCCCACAGGGTGTTGTCGGCCAGTATGAAGCCCCCGGGGGCCAGCACCTGCAGCGCCATTTCGTAGGCTTCGGTGTAGGTGCGCTTGTCGCCGTCGATGAACACCATGTCGAAGGTCATGCCCAGCTGGGGCGCCTCGGCAATGGCGTCGCCAATGATGAAGCGCACGCGCCGCGCCCAGGGCGAGCCTTCAATCCAGGGCCGCGTAAAGTCTTCCTGCTCGTCGTTGCGCTCAAAAGTCACCACCAGGTCGTCGTCGCTCGCCAGCCCTTCGGCCATGCACAGGGCGCTGTAGCCGCTGAAGGTGCCCACCTCGAGAATGCGGTGGGGGCGCATCATCCTGACCAGCATCGTGAGCAGCCGGCCCTGCAGGTGTCCGCTGGCCATGCGCCCGTGCAGCATGTGCACGTTGGTGGCGCGCCACAGGCGGTACAGGTAGTCGGGCTCAGGGTCGGAGTGGGCCTCTATGTAGGCATCCAGACCGGCCAGGTGAGGGGCTTGGGGGGCGGGAGAAAGGACTTTTTTCTTACTCATGGTTCTTCTGGGGGAAGGATGCCAGCAGGGCCTCGATGGCCAGGCGGTAGGAGTCGAGGCCAAAGCCGCAGATGACACCGGCGCACACGGGCGACAGATAACTGTGGTGGCGAAACTCTTCGCGCTTGTGAACATTGCTGATGTGCACCTCTACCACGGGGGCTGGCAGCGAGCGTATGCAGTCGTGCAGGGCAATGCTGGTGTGGGTGTAGGCCCCGGCGTTGAGCACAATGCCGTCGACCTCGAATCCGGCCTCCTGCAGCTTGTCGATGAGCAGGCCCTCAACATTGCTCTGATAGTAGCTCAGCTGCACGTCGGGGTAGCGGGCCTGCAGCTGGGGCAGATACTGGTCGAACGACGAGGTGCCGTAGATGCCAGGCTCGCGCTGGCCTAAGAGGTTCAGGTTGGGACCGTTGACAATGAGTATTTTCATGTGACAGTGGGGTTAATGTTTGTTATGCGGCCACAAAAATACAAAAAAAATTTCAGTCTCAGCGCAAAACGGAATGATTTATGAAGAATTTGTGGCTTGCTGGTGGAATATATGCGGAAAGTGAATACACGAATCGCGTCAAAACTGGCTCCGTGATGAGCAAAGGCGCGGCGGCCCCGAAATGAGCCAGTTTTGGGCGTCTTTCATAACTACTTCATTCCCAGTGGTTTCCGGAAAGCGACCAGCCCGACGGGGCGCGCCATGCCCCACCCTGCCCCGCAACAGAGGCCCCGTTGCGCCCTAATCGGGGCCCCATTGCACCGCAACGGCTGCTCCGTTGCACCTCAACTGCAGCCCCATTGCCACACAACAGGGGCCCCGTTGCAGCACCAGAACGACCCCACGGCACGGCAAAACGGCGA
The DNA here is from genome assembly GCA_902770845.1 of uncultured Prevotellaceae bacterium. Taxonomy (GTDB): domain Bacteria; phylum Bacteroidota; class Bacteroidia; order Bacteroidales; family Bacteroidaceae; genus Prevotella. Next base: position 1,233 of record CACXUV010000022.1, on the reverse strand, counting down.
GCGAGGGGCGTGAAACAGCCGAAACGGGATGTTTCACGCGCTATTTCGCAAATTTTTTTTGTCCGCAAAATCGAAAAAACGGGGGCCCCATTGTGTTTTTTCCTGACTATCCTGATGGCGGTTTGCCTTTTTTTCGGGCAATAACATCGCAGTTGACCCAAATATGTGAGCAGTCATTGATTTGGCTGCTCATTATTGTGATAAAACATTCTATTTAAATCAGCATAGTAATAGTCTGTTCCTTGGACTCTTCTCAGAGTATATAACATATTTGCAATTTCTATCAATTTCCTATTTCTTGTTTCAAAACAAAAGTATCTAACATTTAATTCATAAAGGCTATTATAGAAGAATTGTTGTAATCTAAACATAACATCAAGATTATTGATAGCACAAACTCCTATAACTTCATAACAACGTTCACCATCTGGAATATCAAGATTATGAACAACAGACACAATAGATGCTATCTCAATATCGCCATTGTATGCTATTGCTGATATTTGTCTTCCATCGTGTTCATGTGATAATCTTATAACCACGTTGTTTGCGTTACATACTATTTTTGTATTCTTATTGTATATCATATATCAACTTTTAGCAAAGGTAGATGTTTTTTGCGATATAGTGATATTTATCATTATAAAGATTGTTAATATGAACACATTAATTGAAGAGGTGGTTTCGCAAACAATAAACAAGTATGTCAATGAGAATTGTAGTGAACGTAAAACCATTAACGAAAATGATGGTGACGATATGGGCATTTACAAAGAACTTGATGATAAGGTTATCCATATCTGTTATAGTCACAATTTTAACGTTCAAACACGAGTTGGAAATGACAGAGCATATTATGCGTTTTTCATGCATTGTGGTTTTCGGGGTCAAACCCTATATAGTTGCCTTTTTTCGTAACTTTGCGACAAAGTCGCGAAGTTACTGGCACTTCCATATAACAAATTTGTTTAGGATGCTTCTGCAAGTCTCTGGTCAAGTTTAAACAGTGCTTTTTTTGCCCGTTCTATTTTTCTGATTAACAGTTCCTTCTCATCGCTGCCGACTAATTTTGCATTGTACTCTTGTCTGTTCTTTATCATAGTATAGAAGATTCTTGCAATTTTGTGTGCTGTGGCGACTATGGCTTGTGCAGAGCCGCTTCTTGACTTCAAACGTCTGAAGTAATTTCCCATTTCTGTTTTCTCGTCTTTGACTGCATTAGCGCACATTCTG
>CACXUV010000021.1 GCA_902770845.1 uncultured Prevotellaceae bacterium | reverse complement strand
CGTTCTTTTTGGAGACGGCATGTTCTTTCCGGTTCATAACTGTGTGGTTTGCGCTGTGTTACTATATGGTTTACAGTGTCTAACCATCATGTTTACGACCCGCAAGTGATATTCCTGCGGATGCTTTCCCTGAGTGATCAGTGTTGATAATCTGTACTTTATGAATTCCGAGAAAAATGATTATTTTTACAGCGTGTATTCGAAAGGAATACAAGGCTCATCATCTACGAATCACCACCTCGAAGAAATAAGAGAGCCAAACTTACACAGAGCGTGTGCGCTTTATGCGCAGACGTTTCTGCGGTGTAAGTGGGTTTGTGGTGAACCTAGTAGATGCGTGGATAATGTCTGCGCATTTTTTCGTGGTATTAATTTCAAAACTTATAGAGCTATGACTGAAATTGAAAAAAAGTTTCACCGCAACGGTTTGTTATTTGAACAAGTAGCCGTTGGGTGAAACTTTTTTATTTGTGATTATTATAAAACTTAGAAGAGTTTGTTGGGATAAACGCCTTCGTCAACCAGTTTTTGGATTCGGTCAACAGTAGCCTGACGGTCGGCAGCGTAAGTTACGCCGAACCACTTCGATGTGGTGTCGAGAACCTCGCAGGTGGCTGTGCCTTCTGTGATGAGTTTGTTCACCATCAATGGGATGAAGAATTCCGCCTTCAGGTTCTCCATGTTCTTCGGGTCGCTGAGGAATTCCTTGAAGTAAGCTTCAGAGTGCTCAAAGTAGTCGGGTGTGAAGCCCCACATATTCATTGATACAGGCACATTCTCTTCCAGTGGCTGCCATTCACCCTGCTCGTCCTTGAAGCAGATGGCGTTGCCCTTGTCGGCAATGCGCATGATCTCTGTGCGCTCCACCACGTCGGTCAGGTGACGCTTTTCGTTGTAGGCGCATACACCGCGAGCTACAGAGCCGTTTTCGCTGAGCGTGTTGCAGCAGCGGAAGCCCACCATAGCATATTCATTCTTTGCACCTTCAGGCAGGTTGCTCAGGAATTTGCCAATCTGCATGAAAGCATCGCGTCCATAGAAATCGTCGCAGTTGATAACGCAGAAAGGTTCCTTGATCACGTCCTTGCCCATGAGCACGGCGTGGTTGGTTCCCCAGGGCTTTACGCGTCCTTCGGGCACTTTGAAGCCTTCGGGCAGTGCGTCGAGTGCTTGGAAGCACAGCTCGCAAGGCACCTGTCCCTGATATTTAGAAAGAATCTGCGTGCGGAACTGTTCTTCGAAGTCCTTGCGTATGACCCATACAATCTTGCCGAAGCCAGCCTGAATGGCGTCGTAGATGCTATAGTCCATGATGGTCTCACCGTTTGGGCCCAGACCGTCGAGCTGCTTCAGACCGCCATAGCGGCTGCCCATGCCGGCAGCAAGAAGAAAAAGAGTTGGTTTCATTTTGTAATATAGTTTTATAGGTTATAAAAATGTTTTCTGTTTGCAAAAGTAAAAAAAAAAGTGTAGAGTGAAAAGTGAAGTGAAAAGAAAATGTCTTCAGTCTACAAAAATTAACAGATGGACAATGCGTAGTAGTTCTTATTTTAAAGCCAAGAAATGTTATAATTTGTTTCAATAGTGTACATAATTGTTGAATAATTAAAAGTCTCATGTGTTCAGAAAGGGTAGCCAATGGCGATGTGCAGGGTGTGCATGTCGCGGAAGCGGGTGATGTTGAAGTAGCTGGAACGTCCGGTGTCGTAAGGCACGTGCAGGCCCAATCCCCAGTCAACTCGCAGCACCAGGAACTCCAGGTCGTAGCGCAGGCCGATGCCCGTGCCTGTGGCCAGTTGCTTGAAGAACTTGTGCGGTCTGAATTTGCAGTCGCTGAACATGTCGTTCCACTGCTCCATCGCAGCTCTTTCTTCGGCAGACAACGTGCCTTCAGTTTGTTCGATGGCATCAATGTCGATGCTCCAATTTCGCGTGCTCCAGATGTTGCCGGCGTCCAGGAACACGGCCCCATAAAGGTCGCCAAACAGTCGGCGTCGGTATTCCAGATTGGCCTCAAACTTCGAGTTGCCCGTTTGCATGATGTAAGACAGCTGTCGGTCGTTCATGTTGGGGTAGGCACCAGGGCCAATGCTGCGCACGGCAAAGGCGCGGATGCTGTTGGCTCCGCCCACATAGAAGCCTTCGCTGAAGGGGAAGTCGCTGCTGTTGCCAAACCACCAGAGCACGCCGGCCCCCAGATGTCCCACGAGCTGCGATCGGTTGTCCAGGTTCCAGGTCTTTGTTAGGCTTGTCTCGGCCCTGAGAAACTGTGAATAGGAGTTTCTGAAGAGCGTCTTGTCCTTTTCGTTCCAGCGATGTCCGCCAGCCAGGTCCCATAGCGCCGTGAGGTTGCCAGCTTCCTCAACGGTTGTTTCCCAGCGAATGGGGTTCTTCATCTTGGCTGCACTTTTGTAGTTAAGGGTGTAGCGCATTTTCGGGATGAAGTAGTCGCTCATCGAGGCCATCAGGTAGGGATTGTTGCCCACGATTTCGTTAAACTTTTCAGTGGTGGAGCTCAGAAATTGATACTTCAGCGTGAGGGGTGAAAACTCATGGGCGAACTTTTCCGACGTTTGCCAGCGGTAGGTCCATTCGGCGCTCACGATGCGCATCTTGTAGTAGCCAGGCCGGCGCACAATGTCGGTGCTCAGTTTGGCAATGGTCCAGGGAGTAGACACATAGCGGCGTGGTCGGCGTCGGGTGCCGTCTTTCTGTCGGCGTGGCGTGTTGCTTTCGCCCACAAAGGGTGCAATGATGCGTGGAAACTCGATGGAGGCGTCGGCACCATATTGGTAGGAGTTGTTGTCAATGCCACTGCTCTTGATGTCCCATTCATACGAGCCATGCAGGTTCACGTCGAGTTTCTCGCCACCGTGGAACACGTTGCGGCGCGTGAAGCCAATCTTGGCTTCGGGGCCCAGTCGGCCAATGGTTCGGTTGATGAGATTGGCTTCAAAATAAACGTCGTAGGGCTTGTCGAAGATGCAGTTGAGCGACAGGTCGAGCGTGTCGGTTCCCGGTCGTGGCGTAAACTGGAAGTCGGTCTGGCTGAACACGCCTGTTGAGTTTACCTTCTGCATGGACAGCATGTAGTTGTCGTAGCTGTAGGCTTGTCGTGGGCGCAGCTTCATGTCGCGCAGGATGACGCGTGGCCTCAGTGGTGGGCGTTTTCCGTTGTAGAGCACTTTCAGGAAACGGCGGTTGGTAGAGTCGGTCAGCTGTTCGCGCATGTTTCTTCTCAGGCTGATGCTCATGCGGCCGATGTACCATTTTTTCAGTACTTCGCTTGGGAGCGAGTCGGCCAGTTGCAGTCGCAACTGTGCTTTGTTGGCCACCTGAAAGGTGTCGGCCAGGAAGGAAGCATAGCCAGTCGTGTAGTAGTAATAGCCATTGTTGCGCATGAGCAGCGAGATGCGATTCCGTTCGCCGTCAAGGTTGGATGCCGCGAAGGGTGTGCCCCGGCTGATCAAGGCATCAGACTGGGTGGAGTCTATCAGAGCCTGCATGGCAGGAGGAAAGCCAACATAGCGCATGGAGTCTACGGTGAAGAGCGTGTCCAGTCTCACGGTGTAGCCAATCTTAGCCTTTTTCGGGTTCTTCTGTGTCACCTCAGTATAGCTCACGTCGCCGTGCATGTAGCCGTTTTTTCTCAGTACCGACTGTGCCACCGATGCTCGCAAGGCCGGATTCACCTGGCTCATGAGCACGGGTGCTTTGCCAAACGACTTGTTGAGCCATTGCTTGAACTTTCCGTTTGAGCCGTTGGCATAGTTCCAGATCCAGAGTCCGTAGGGGAAGGGGGTGCGGTAGTAGCTCGAGCCAAACAGTGCGCCGTTGGGTGCCGTGGCCAGTGCAGCCTCAATTTCTTCCTGTGTGCTGTTGAAGTGTTCGCCCGGTGTGTAGTCCTTGTATTCTATCTTTGTCAGTCCCACAAACAGCTGGTCGTCGTCGGGAATGTGCTTGGTGGTTGAGCAGGAGGCCGCCAGCCAGCAGCAGAGCAAGCAGCCGAGCCACCGCAACCCCTTTGCAGCAAAGGCGGAGTGCCAGTGTTTTTGCTGATGGCATGCTATGTGAAAAAATCTTTTCATTGCTTATTGTTCTTTACAGAGTCGTTCTTTTGTGGCAGGCTGTTCCTTTCCCTTGCCGGGAGGTTCTGCTGTGTCTTTTCGCTGCTCCATATTTTCAGAATGTCCCAGAACTTGTCCAGCTTTCGTTTCCAGATATAGCCGCCGCCATACTCGCTGGTGTAGCCTTCCAGCCAGTCGTAGACGTTCTGGTTGTAGAACAGTTTGACGTACTGGTTGGAGGTGGGCGACAGGCGATATTCCATGGTCACGTTGTCGAAGAAAGACTGCTTTTGTCCCTGTGCCTCGGTGCCCGACGACACCTTTCCTCCGATTTGCACTTTCAGCCGGTTGTTCCAGAAGCGCTTGGCAAACTTGAACGAATAGTCGGTGTGCATGGCACCGCTGGCGTCGGTGGTGTTGTCGATGCCGATGCTCAGGTCGAGCGTTTTCAGTGCGTTGCCGGTGATGTTGTTGATTTCGCTTTGCAGGAACGAGCTCAGTGCCGAGTTCATGGAGAAGCCGCTGGTGTTGCCGTCGGCCAGGTACATGCCTGTGGTCAGCATTGTCACGGCCAGTTTTCCTTGCTGTTCGGCTGTCATCGAGTTCAGGTCGTTCTGCACCGACATGTCTTCGGGTGCCGATATGATGAAGGCCAGGCCCATGTCTTGCAGCGTTTTGGTGATGACCACGCCGCAGTCGAAGGCCACGCTGCGTCCCTGTTGTCCTTCGGTGGCCACGCTGGCCTTGGTTCGCTCGGTGGCCGTCAGGTTCAGTCGTGGGTTCATGGGATCGCCCGTGAACTCCACGTAGCTGCCGTCCTGGATGGTGAAGGTTTTCAGCGGAATGATGGGCAGCGAATACTTCATTTCTCCATTTTGCACGGTGTAGCGGCCGTTCAGCGTTATTTCGTTGTTGCTGTAGAGCATGCGCAGATTTCCGCCGCCAAACAGGTCCACGTAGTTGCTTTGGTCTGCGTTCAGGCCGCACACCACGTGAGCACCTTGGTCAATCGAAATGGTCATGTCCACATCCAGTCCCTCGGGCTTGGGCTTTTCCACTGTAATCTGTGTGGAGTCGGAGAAGTCGGTGAACCTGACCAGTTCGTCCATCTGGTTGTCGGTAGACAGTGGCGAGTCGAGCAGCAGATAGGTCATGTCGGTGGTGCCCAGCACGTCAAGCCTGCCGCGCATGTGCAGCTGGTCCAGTCGTCCGTTCATCCTGGCAAAGAAGTTGACGAAAGCCTTTCCGAAGGCCACCGACTCCTTGGTCTGCCGCGAGTTGACGAGCTGATAGTTGCGTGCTCTCATGCGCATGTCGAGCGTAATGCGGTCGGTGTTGTGGAAGTCAATCTCGCCCATGATGTTCAGCGGGTTCTCGTTGTGGGCATACATGGTGAAGTTTTCGAGCAGCAGTTTCGAGTTGATGATGCGCACCGGGTCGTTGTCGAAGCGCAGCCTCACGCCGTAGGGTTTGCTGATGAGAAAGGCCGAGTCGAGCAGCACTTCGCCATCCACCTGTGGTGTCTTCATCGGGCCATTGATGCTCATTTCGCCTTCGGCCAAGCCCTCGAAACCGATGATTTGCTGCGGAATGAAGCCATTGACCATGCTCAGCGGGAAGCGCTCCAGCGCCAGCTTGGCGTTCAGATAGCCCGCATCCTGGTTCACGTATTCGCCTTGCAGCCTGGCCACCCGCTTCTCGTCGAGCATCAGCACGCCCTCCACGGCATGTGTGTCGTCGTCGCGCTGCAGGTAGACAAACTCCGTGCTCAGGTTGCCAATGGGGTTGCCTTCATAGGTGAATGCTTTCACCTGCATGTCGCTGGCCACCGAAATTTGTTTCTGCTGGTTCATGATCAGGTGGTAGTCGCCCTCCAGAATGCCGCTGATGCGGGGCATGTAGGGCAGTACCGACGACAGTTTCTCCAAGTCGAAGCGGTGCAGGCTCACGGTCAGGTCTTGCAGCATGGTCGAGTCTTGGTGTTCAGAGTATATCTTCACACCCGTGCCGTCGTCGGCAATCAGGTCTATCTTGGCTTGCAGCTTCAGGTCGTTTCTCAGCAGCAGGAAGTTGTCGTCGTTCAGCTTGAACTCCTTGTATCCGATGGTGGGTCGGCTTGGCATGAGGTGAAAGCCGATGCCATTTTCCTCCATGGCGGCCGAGGCTCCCAGTCGCAGGCCCAGGCGGTTCTTGTCGTCGAAGAAACGCACGCCCATGCGTGCTCCCCGTTCATAGATATGTCCGTCGATGAGTGTGCGGAACACAAACTGCGGGTTGCGCCTGTTGTTGGCCACCACGCCCTGGAAGGTCAGTCCGTGGCTGCTGTCCTTCAGGTTCAGCGTGATGGTGTCTATGCGTGTTGAGTCGGCATTCAGTGCCAGCACGTGTGATGTGCCGTTGATGCCATGTTCGGGCGACGAACTGACGTCTACGAGCAGTTCCTTGAAATGCGTGTTGGCCGATGCCTTCAGCATGCTGGCAAAAGGATTCTCCTGGCCGCTCGACACATAGAGCCGCATGGTGGGAAGCATCTGCTTGATGCGTCCCTGGTCGATGATGCGGTTGTGGTATTGTGCCGTCATGGTGTCGGCCAGTGCCGCAAGCTGGTTCAGCAGCGGTTCGTAGCCTCCGCTGGCGTCCATCTTCACAATCAGGTTGCCGCTCTGTGTGCGCAGCAGGGTGGTGTCGGGCTGTGTGCGCAGGTATAGTCCCACGTCTTCGGGCCTGTACAGGTGCAGCGAGTCGTCTATGTAGATGTCGCTGATGAGTCCCGTGATGGTGTGGCGGTCGGCCAGGTTGCTGTTCAGGTCAATCTGCCCGCACAGTCCCACCTTCAGAGGCTTTTCTACCATGTTCATGGCGCGCAGGTCCACCCATGCAATGTCGCTGGTCAGCGTGGTGCTCAGGTTGTTGGTGCCCAGCAGGGCGTCGGCAGAGAGCGTGCCGCTGAACAGCTTGTTGCGTCCCGTGGCCGACACCAGTGCGTGGCCGTTGTGCAGTTGTGCCGTGGCCTGCATGCTGTCGATGTCCAGCTGGCCATAGCGCAGATGTTCAATGCTGGCCGTGGCGTCCAGTTGGCTTCGCTTGCTCGTGAAGTCGGTGCCCTGTCCTTTCGCCTTGACGTGGGCCGTCAGCTCGTGTAGCGACTGCTTGGGCAGAAACTGGTGCAGGTTCAGCCGACTGATGCTCACGTCGGCATCGTAGCTCATGTTGCGCGTGTTCAGCCATCCGCGTGCCCTCACCGTGCCCTTGCCCTGCCTGGCCGTCAGGTTGGCTTTGTAGCGAGGGCCGTCGGCCTCCACGTTACCACTCAGCCCGATTCCCTTGGGAATGCGCACACTGGCCATGGCGTCGCGTGGCAGCAGGGCCGTGGCAAAGTTCAGGTCGTAGGCTTCGGCCTGCATGTCGATCTGTGCCAGCAGGTGGTCGGTGTCGTTCAGGTTGGCCACATGGCCACTGGCCATGATGTGGAAGGCCGTGGGCAGCACGGCATCCAGCCGGTCGATGTAAGCCTGTTGCATGTTGCCGTCTATCTTGGCTTGCAGGCTCAGGGGCCATTCGGGCCACTGCGTGCGCAGCCGTTGGGGCATGTCGGCCATGAAGAGCATCAGGTCTTGCTTGCCCAGCGACGCCTGCACGTCGGCATGCAGCTGTCCGGGTGCCACACTGTCCATCACGTTGAAGTCGGCTTCCGCGCGTGCGCGTATGTTAGAATAAGGTGTGGCCAGTTGCAGGTTGGGCAGCTGTATGCCCACCGAATCGATGAGCACGCCCCCCGTCAGGCGGCTTATCTGCAGTCCGCTCTGCTCCTTCAGTGCGGCACGGCGTATCTTCAGCGACAGGTTGGGCTGACTGAAGAACACCGAGTCGAGCCCAATGTTGACGTCGCTCAGTGCTATGTGGCCGTAGTCCATGCCCTGCACGATGCGTGGCTGGCGCGTCTGGTCGTAGGTCAGGCTGCCGTTGTCCCAGTCCAGTGAGGCCACGGTGTAGACGCCGTTCAGCAGGTCCACCACGCCGTCTTTGGCACTCAGTCTTCCCATGCTGGCCGTCATCTGCATGGTGTCGCCCGGCATGTGCACTTCCACGCGTGAGCGCAGAATGCTCAGACTGTCGGCCCTGATGAGCCAGGGCACCTCCGAAGTGGTGGTGTCTGCGGCAGCAGTGTCGCTCAGCACCACCAGCACGTCGGCATCGCTCAGCAGTGCACCGTTCAGTTGCACAGTGCCTTCGTTCAGGTCGATGCCGTGTGCAGCAACGCTCAGCTGCCCCACAAAGCCGCTCACCTGCACGTCGGAAATGAAGTCCTGCGTGTTGATGTGGGCCTGCTCCAGCGTCAGCTCGTCTACCACCACCTGTTTGCTCAGCAGTGGCAGCAGCTGCACGTCGACCACGGCGCGCCCAATGCAGGCCACCGTGTCCTGCGATGAGCCTGTGCCTGATGGGGCGTTGTGTGGCCGTGTCACCAAGACATTGTCTACAGACAGGTCGAGAGGAAACTTCAGCTCTACGTGGCCCACGCCGATGTGCATGCCGGTTTTGTCGGAGGCAATCGCTGCCACCTTGTCAACTGCCCAGTTCTGCACCGGTGGCAGATAGAGTAGGGCAGTGAGCACTGCGAAAAGAAGGAACGGACTCAGTAGCAACAGTCCCGTCCATAGGAGTACTTTCTTCATGAAATCGAATGCAAAGTAACTGAAAAAAAACGAGATTCACAAGCATTGGCCCTGCTTTTTTCCTTTTTTCCTGGTCTCCTGCATTTCTGTTTTCCCAGAAGCTGCCCTTCAGCAAAAGCCGCATTGCCCTGGCACAGAGCCTTTGCGACGCTCCTGTCGATGCTGTTTTCAGTTTGTATTTGGGCCGAATACAAGTTGTATTTGCTGAAAAAACAATTTGTTTTTGCCGAGAAAACAAACTGTATTCGGCCCAAATACAAACTGAAAACAAAACAGTCTGTGGCTCAAATCGAACTATTGGTGGCATGCACCAGATTGCCGTTTGTTTTTGATTTGATGTTTTTTGTGCTTTTTTGTTGCGAGAATGAAAGTTTTTTCTTAATTTTGCAGCCAAATTATTAATAATTAATGTATATTTTATGAAAAAATTCTACATCATTCTGTGTGGGCTTCTTTCGTTTGTAGCCTTGCAGGCACAGACCATTCTGGAAGAAGACTTTGAGACTGGGGCTACCAAGTCGCAGTCGACGCCGCTTACCCGTGGCGAAGGATGGACCGTTGTCAGCTCCTATAAGGGAACGGAGTGGAAGTTCAACTGGTTCAACTACTACAGCGACCCCGAGTCTGTTTCGGGATCGACCATCAGCGGTGCAGGCTGTGCAGCCTGTGATGCTCCCACCGGAAGCAACAACCCCGAGGGTGCAGGTCCGCGTGAGGAAATCCTGCTTTCGCCCGAGCTGAACCTTGACGATACCTATCAGTTGCAGTTCTCCTGGAAGGTCAGCCCCATGAACAACCGCGACAACTCGCGCTATGATCTTCAGGTGCGTGTGGTCGAGGGCGATAACCTTGGAAGTGCCGAGACCGTGTTCTCCATTCAGAACGAGCAGATGCTGCGTGAGAGCGGTGTCACCGTGTTCCCCATCGATACATGGGATCTCCACACTTCGAAGATTGACCTGAGCGACTTCAAGGGTTCGAAGGTGAAGCTGGCCTTCGTCTTCAAGATGATGCAGCCCATCGCTAACATTGCCTGGATAGACGACATCACCGTGAAGAAGTTTGCTCCCGAGACTGGTCCCAGGGCCACCACCACGCTGGAGCGCTACGACTTCAAGAGCGTCTATATTGGCGAAAAGGTGTATAGCGAGCTCATCACGCTGACCAATGTGGGCAAGAACGGACTGAAGATTACGGGCTTCGACCTGCCTCAAGGTGTCAGCACCACGCTGAAAGCCGAAGGCGTCGACCTGAAGACCTATGAGCATGTTGACTTCCAGCTGGCCTATGAGGCATCGATGACCTCGGCTGCCAGCGGCGATGCCATCATCCACACCACGGGTGGCGACGTGAAGATTGCCTTCACGGCCCAGAAGCAGTTTGTGCCCGATGGCTACCTGCTGGAGACCTTCAACGACTACTTCCCCCCTGCTGGCTGGCGCAACAATGGCTGGAACGCCACAGAAGTTGCCATTGAGGGCGACCAGAGCGTCTATTGCAGTGGCGACTTCTCTGTTGCTACGCTGCGCTCGCCCCGTCTCGACTTGAGCGATGGCGGCAAACTCATCTTTACCTATTATAACCAGTATGATGGCGAAAGCGTGCCCGAGTACGACATTGAGGTGCAGGTGAGCTATGATGGTGGCGACACCTGGGCCACCAAGTGGACGAGCGACTACCAGAACGGGCTGAACCAGCTGCTCACGGCAGAGGTAGACCTGGGCCTGGGCAGCGACGAAAGCTACGTGCGCTTCTTCTATCCTGCCATCGAGAGCGACGATGAGGGTGCCTATGACCACTCAAGCTTCACGCTCGACCGCGTGCTGCTGCCCCATGTCTATGGAGCCGACGGCGTGCCGGGCAACTGCACTGTCATTTCGCCAGCCAACAATGCCACCGACATCTATCCCAAGGACATCGTCCTGAAGTGGGCCCCTGCACAGTTTGCCAAGGGCTATAAGGTCTATGTGGGCACCAATGCCGAAGTGAACGACCTGGTTGAGGGCGTCAATGTGGGCAATGCCTTGACCTTCACCATTCCCCAGGCTGGCTATGAGACCACCTACAGGTGGAAGGTGGTGGCCTACAACGAAAAGGGCGAGAGCACCACGGCCAGCACCTGGCGTTTCACCACGCAGAAGGATGCCTCGGTCATGGAGTTCCCCTGGAGCGAGAACTTTGATAAGTGCACAACGGAGAATCCCGTCCCGACGGGCTGGCTCAGCACCACGACAAGTTCGTATAAGTTCCCATTATGGTCACCTAACACTATTTATCCTTACGGTGGAAAGGGTTCCTCTTTAGCAGCTGGTCATCTTGAGGCAGGACAGAACTCTACGTTGTTGTCTCCTGAATTCAATTTGCCAGCTGATGGCAAGGGAATGAGTATCTCGTTCGTTTGGGGTAATGCCCATCCTGCTGATCTGCTTGTCGACGAAACTGGCCTTCTGAAGAAGGAAAATGTGCCTGGCGGTAACGGCAAAGATGAAGTGCGTTTCGAAATCTATGCCGATGGCGAATGGAAACTGGCTTCTTATCTCTCAGAGTCGTATGCAACGGATAAGAAGTATTGGAGAAATGAGGTGGTCGACCTGATGGAATATGCTGGTAAGAAGGTGCAGTTCCGGTGGATTTGCAATTGCTTTGAGACCTATAAAGGATATGCCACACTCGACAATGTGGTGATCAATGGCACCATCGAAGACGGCGTGGCGTTCAATCACGAGTCGTGGGATGCAGGCCAGGTGAACTACCTGAAGGGCAACAACTCTGGCAGTCTGCTCACCATGCGCAACAGTGGCAAGAACGACCTGAAGGTGAAGAGTGCCACCTTTGGCACGCAGTTCTTCCAGACCTCGCTGGCCGCTGGTCAGGAGCTGAAGAAGGGCGAGGGCACTGCCTTCGACATCACCTTCACCGCCAAGGAGGCTGGCAAGAAAGTTGAGGACGTGCTGACAATTGCCTTTGAGAACGGCTACGAGGCCACCTTCCCTGTCAAGGGCGAGACAATGGCTGCAGACGTGCTCTTCTACTCGTTCGAAATGAATCCGCTGGAATATGACTGGAAACAGGACTTCACTCAGATTGACGTTGACAAGAAGATGAACCACGAGCTGGGCTACTACCAGACCGTGGTCGACAACGACGGTGGCCGCTATGCTTTCACACAGGTGACCAACAACAACACAATGATGCTGGCTGCTCACAGCGGCACTCACACCATTGCTGCTGCTGCACCTGCCGATGCCACTGCGGCCGACGACTGGCTCATCTCGAAGCAAATTGTTCCTGCCAATGGGGCAACCTTCGATTTCTATGCACGCAATCTGGGCACGGTGAACACGGTGTTCATTGGCGACAACGACCTGCACCGCGTGGAAGTGCTTGTGAGCGAGGCTGGTAACACGAAGACGGCCGACTTCAAGACCGTGATGCATGATACAGAGATGTCTTATCTCGAGGAGAACAAGTGGCACCACTTCACCGCCGACCTGTCGGCCTATGCCGGCAAGCCCATCTATGTGGCTCTGCGTCACACCACGGTGAGCGCCAACGCCATGGCCTTCTTCGACGATCTTACCTTTACGCACGTGGGTGAGCCTGACGTGACTGGTATCGATGCTGCTACGGTGGCTGCCGATGCTCAGGTGGAAGTGTTCACGCTCGATGGCGTGAAGGTGGCTTCCGGACGCGCCGACAAGGCCGTGCAGCAGCTGGGCAAGGGTCTTTACATCGTGAAGACTGCCAGCGGAGAGGCCCGTCGTGTGGCTTGCAAGTAAACAACAGAACAAATATGAGGTAATGGGTCCTCGCCGCGTGTGGGGCTCATTACCTCTTTTATCTTTTTTAGAATTGCTATGAGAAAACTTACGTTTCTTTCCTTCCTGCTGCTGTTCCTGTCATCTTTGCCCGTGGTGGCACAGCAACGCAGCACCAGTCTGACCATTCAGGTGACTGCCGTAGAGGGCATTAGTCTGAGAGGACAGGCTGTGACGCTCATGCAGACCGACTATCAGGTGGGTTATGGTACGCTTTCGCTCGATGCCAAGGGCATGTGTGTGGTGAAGGTGTACCCCGGGCACCACTTGCTTTCCATAGAGCGTGAGGGCTTTGTGCCCGTGTCGCAGGAGTTCGAAGTGGCCGAATCGGAAGCGGAGAAGACCGTCAGCGTCACGCTGACGGAGAAAACGCGCACGCCATACGCCCTCACTGCTGCTGTGAGCCACAATGTGTTCAACGGCTTGAACGACATTCAGCTGTCCTGGAACACCGAGGCACCGGCTTTCTTCGACGATTTTGAGAGCTATGAGCCTTTTGCCGTGGCGTTTGGCGAGTGGACGGGCATCGATGCCGACCAGGAGGCTGCTGCACCGCTCATTGGCAGCTATCCCAACCGTGGCGTGATGCAGTATGCACAGATTATCAATCCCCTCACCGTGCAACCCACCTGGTGGTATGACTATCCCATCCTGCGCCCCTACGACGGCCAGCAGTATGTGGGCTTCACACGCACCAATTCGGGCAATGCCAACGACGACTGGCTCATCACACCAGCCATCAGCGTAGGCACCGACAATGTGTTCTCGTTCATGGCCAAGGCAGCCGACCGCTTTCCGGAACGCTTCATGGTCTACGTCACTACCAAGACAGACAGCCCCGTGCAGTCGGATTTCGTCCGACTGGATCAGGACAACTACGAAACGGCCGACTACACCCGCTGGCGCAAGTTTGCCTATGACCTGTCGGCCTATGCCGGCAAGCAGGTGAAGCTGGCCATTCGCTATATCAGCGATTATGGCCGCTTTGGCTCGTTCATGCTCATGGTCGACAATGTCTTTGTGGGCCAGGAACAGGCCGAGATGCAGTCGCGCAGCATGCGCCGGTCACCGGCCAACCCGTATGAGGTGTTCAGCATCCTGCTCGACGGCAAGGAAGTGGGCACCACCGATGGCTATAAGTTCACGGTGCAGGGCGTTCCGTCGGGACAGCACACGCTTGGCGTGCAGGCTTCTTATGTGAAGGCTGTGAGCGAGGTGGCCACCATTCAGGTCGATGTGCCTGCCGCCAACTATGCCCATGTGGTGTTCAATGTGTCGGCGCAGAGCAAGCTGTCGCCCAACGGACAGCTGCTGTCTGTCACCAGTTTGGAAACATCCGATACTTATGAGCTGACCGTTGCCGACGGCAAGGCTGAGTTGCCTTCGCTGCCTGTTGGCCAGTATGTAGTGAATGTGGCGGAAGGGGCCTTTGTGCACTACCAGCAAACCATCACGGTGACTGGCAATCAGACGTTCGACGTCGTTCTGGCCGACCGCGTGCTCACACCTTACAACATCACGGCCACAGCCGATGAGAAGGGACAGTACACGCTGCGCTGGAACCAGGAGCTCAGCTTCTGCGAAAGCTTTGAGGACTACCCCGACTTTGCCACGGGCACGTTTGGCGAGTGGAAGAGCTATGACCTGGACCAGAACCCGGTTTACCCCATTGCCCTGGGCGGCATGTCGAATATAGTGTCGTTCCCTGGCTCTGGCACGGCCAACAACCCCACACCGCTGGCACCCATGGTGTTCAATCCCTGGCACACCACACCGGCCATGCTGCCCACCGACCCTGCCATCAAGGCTCCGTCGGGCGACAAGACTGTGGTGTTCTTCTCGGCACAGCAGTCGAAGAACGATAAGTGGCTGGTCTCTCCGCTGTTCAATATTCGTCCCGGGTTCTCACTGCGTGTCACGGCCAAGGGCTATTCTGAGATGTACCCGGAATCGATGGAGTTCTGCGTGTCGGAAGGAGGAAGCCTGCCCAGCGATTTCGTGGCACTGAGCAAGGTGGATCAGCTCACCAGCACGCAATGGACTGTCTATAGCACCGATCTTTCTGGCTATGAGGGAGAAACGGTGCGCCTGGCCGTGCATTACACCAGCTATGACGCCTTCCTGGCACAGATTGACGACTTCACCGTGGGCAGCGACGACGGACAGGGCGAAGTGATTGACTTTGGCAACGTGGTTCGCTATGACATCTACGTGGATGGACAGAAGGTGGGCGAGAGCACCACGCCGTCGTTTGTGTTGCCGGTTCTTTCGGCCGACCAGCACACGGTGTCTATCTGTGCTGTGTATCAGAGCAGCCAGTCTGAAATGGCTGAATATGTGATTGGCGCTGCCACTGGGTTGGCCAGTGTCAAGCTGGATGGCAATCAGCCCAGTGCTGTCTACAGCCTTTCTGGTCAGTACATGGGTCAGCGCACAGCCCATTTGCCGGCAGGCATCTATGTGGTGAAGCAAAATGGTAAGACCAAAAAACTGAAACTATGAAACAATTACACCAAATATGGATTGCGCTGTTGCTGCTGGTCTCTTTAACCGTGCAGGCGCAGGGGCTGTCTGAGAATCAGCGGCTGTTGGGCTATATTCAGACCGACAGCATCACCGTGAAGGATGGCGCCTTTGGCGAAGCGGGCACTTACTCCATCGGAGCTGTGCTCACACCCAGAATCCTTTCTGCCTATGCCGGTTGCAAGGTGGTGGGCTTGCGCATGGCTGCCAGTCTTGATTTGGGTCGCGCGCGTACCTTTATATATAATATAGAGGCCAGCGGACAATTGACGGCTGTGGTTGAACAACGCCAGCGCCTGTATAATGGCTGGAACAACGTGTTCTTCAATGGCGACGGCTACGTGATTCAAGGCAATGAGAGCCTCTTCTTTGGCTTCGATTATACCGAAACGGCTGAGATGGTGAGTGCCGAACAAGGTGGCTTGTGCGGCTATGGACAGGACACAGACGATGGCTTCTACCTGTATGGCAATTACGGACAGGGCATGGGACTGTACTCAATCAGTGGCGTAGGCTGTCTGTGTGTGCAGCTCATTGTCGATGTCAGTTCGTTGCCTGCCAAGGACCTTGATTTGCTGGATATTGATGCAGGCTTCAAGTACAAGCAGCCCGGAGAGGATGTCGACGTGTTGGTTGCGCTGGCTAATGTGGGACGCGAGCAGATTGCGTCTTACAAACTGGGCTATCAGCTCGACGGCCAGCAGCCTGTTTACACCGATTTCACGTCGTCGCTTCGTTCGGGGCAGGACGATGCCTGGCTGTTCTCCTTCGCGCTGCCAAAGGACGTTGCTATCGGACAGCATGAGCTGAAAGTCTTTGTGGCCGATGTTGAAGGAAAAAGCATACACGAAAAATCGAAAAACGATACCGTCAAGGCCACTTTTGCTGTGTATCACGATAAGCTGAGTCGCAGCAAAGTCTACATGGAAATCTATTCAGACCAGACTTCGCCCTACGTTCCTTGGTTGGATGATGGAGTGAAACTGCTTACAAGCAGCAACAGTGCACTGGCTGTGGTCAATGTGCAGCGGCCTGGCATGCCCTTGGCTGTGCCGGAAGCTGCCTACCTGCATGATCTTTATGCCTACTCGTGGCCTACGTTCACCGTCAACCGTTCCTATTTCCCCGGTGAGGCAAACATTGCCTACGACATGAACGATTATCTGCCCGTGATAGGTGCTGAAATGACCGCCGGCATCATTGGCGACATGCTTTATCAGGATTTGCTGTCGCCTGCATTCGCATCAATCGATCTGAAGGCCGACCTCGATGCCGCAAGCCGTCAGCTCTCGGTTGTTGCCACAGGACAGCTGTTGCCCGAAGCAAGTGCCATCTATGGTGACTTGGCTCTGACACTGATGGTCGTGGAAGACAGCGTGACTGCTGTGCAGTATTATTATGACACGGTGAAAAATCGCACGGCAGCCAACTCGAACTATTTGCACAACCATGTGCTGCGTGGCTATATGACAGCTCCCGTTGGCGATGTCATTGAGTCTGCAGAAAACAGCTATTCAATGAGTAGAACGTTGACGCTCAACTCGGCGTGGAATGCCGACCATATCAGTGTGGTGGCCTTGCTCACCAAACAGGCTGACAAGGTGACTGAGGAGAATGTGCTTGACGTGGACGTGATCAATTGCAACACCGCGCGTCCTCAACTGACGTCGGGCATTCATGCCGTAAAAGCCACGACAGGTTCGCTCCGCTATTTCACGCTTGACGGAAAGGCGGTAGAACATCCTGCTCATGGCATTTATTTGCAGCGCAATGCCGATGGAACGGTGCGAAAAGTGGCTGTGAAGTAAAGTTATGTAAAAAAGAAACCGACAATCTGTAAAAAGAATTTGTCGGTTTTTTTTTGCAAGTTTAAATTTTATTTGTATCTTTGTCACCGTATTGCCTATTCAAATAAACTAAATAAAAGTATTAACTAAAAACAATAACGAATTAAAAGAACTAGTCACATTAAGGAAGCAAACTCGTGCCATGGCTGGCTTTACCACTAAGACTGGGAAGCTGCAAGAGGTTCGCAGTCTGGCACAAAAACTAAACCAATCTATTTTATTTAAGCGCTGACGAACCGGAAGGCGCAAAAAATGATTACTAACAATATGATGAAAAGGATTATCACATCATTTTTATTCACATTGATGGCATTGGTGTTACCCAGTAGTTTGTGGGCAGACACCGTTACCTATGCCATTCAAGAGAATGAATCCCATGCTTCTGGAGATGTCGTGGAAGTAAAGAACGGAGATGATGTTGTTGCCACTCTCACCTTTGGTTTCGATGGAGGTGAAGCTTTCAAAGCCGCAAAAAAACATGCAGGTATAGAAGGCTTTGTTGCTTTTACGGAAGGTAATGGAGTAAATGGTAGCGCAACAGCAGGCACTGTCTATATCGTTGTTCCTAAATATAATGGAACAATTGAGGCAGGAGTTGTTTTAAATGCAAAGAAGTCTTTCTATGTGCTTGAGGACGATGTTGCACTTTCTGACTACAATGGCATCACTGTAACAGATAAATACTACGGCTCATATAGCTTTGATGTAAAGGCCAATAAAACTTACAAGATTTATTGTACAGGTTCAAAATTAGGCTTCTATGGAATAAAGTACACCTATGAGCCTTCTTCTGACCCCTATATCGTTGACTTCAACACTCCGATTGCAACAAATAACCATGACTTTGCTGTTGCCAGCAACTGGGGGCACATTGTAGGATCGAACAACTATGACGGTTATGGCCCCTATTACATGGCCTATAGCTATGCAGCCGAAGATGGCGTGGATGGATCGGGAGCCTTGCGTGTGCTTGCCCAGAATGGCTATTATTCAGGCAGCCCTCAGAGTGAAGCTGACTTCACTGATGGTAGCTATGATTATCTGATTACGCCAAGAGTTAATGGAACTGTTACGTTGCAGGTTAAAGGCTATAATGTAACAAATTATGGCTCTTATGTGAAGATTTTCAAGGTTGATGACACGGGAACAACCGTAGGTGAAGAACTTACTACGGAGATAACTCCTGCTATTACTACAAGTGAATGGTCAACCTTGTCTCTGAACCTGACTGAAGAAACACGTCTGGCAATCCGTGCTCAGAGTGTAATTCTTGATAACTTCACGGCAACATCGGCAACGATTGTGAAGATGCCAGCCATGACCATAGCTTCATTGAAGAGGGTTGATAACGAAACAACTACCTATTTCGATCAGAATGCGGATGGCACTTACAATGTGAAGTATAAAGTGAAGATTACTAATAGTGGTGAAGTTGCTCTTGTGGCAGGAACCACTGAGAACTATTCACTTTCTGTTTCTATAGACAATGTGGTTTACGGTTCGTTCAATGTTCCTGTTGATTTGGCCGTTGGCGCAACCTCTGATGAGTTTGAGGTTTCTGTTGCTATGCCAGATAATGCACCGACAGGATGGAAATATCGTTACCTGAAGGAGAATTTGTCAGGTACTTCTTATACTGGTGGTGAAACCTATTCGAATGTGTTGGTATATGATCCAAAGCCCTTCTTCATCAAGAAAGGAAATGAGCCAATTGGAAAGGGACGCACACTGACCGCTGAGACCAGTGTGAACTTCGGTATGATTAGTGAGGCTACCACTCAGGAATTTGTTGTCTTTGCTAACAATGCAGGTGACCTGCAGGTAAAGAGCATCGTAGCCCCTGAAGGATTTACGGTAACTCCCGCTGAAACGCTTCCTTATACTATTACTGCCCATACGGGTATGCTGGTAGACATTACTGCGGCTGGCACGGCTTCTGCCGAAGGCAACCTTGTAATTACTTATGTGGACAAAAATGGTGCGGACGCAACTGTTGAGGTGGCTTTGAGCCAAACCGTTATTGATGCATCCAAGTGGATTGCCGACTTTGCGGATAATATTTGGCCCGACAATACTGTACACCAGTCGTCGTTGAGCATTGCAAGTAGCTCGTATTTTGGTTATGATTGTGCTGTTAAGTCTGGCAGTGCCACAAACAACAAGTTCATCACCCCGAAACTCCATGCAACTACAGGCGAGACATTCACCTTTGAGTCTATGCTCGACTACAGTAGTGGTAGTGTGAAGGTCTATTTGACTACTGACCGCGCTCAGCTGGGTGAACCAGTGTTTACGCTCACCAGTGAGCAACTGAGTACAACACAGTTGAGAAAGTTTACGGTGACTGCTGCTGAGGAAGGTGATTATTACGTGGTATTTGAGATCAATAAAGCATTCATCGACAATCTCTATGGATTTGAGAAAGTTGCTGTTGATCACGACATCATGGTCAATACCTTCATTTTGAGTGGAGTGACGGCAGAAGACAAGACCATCCAGTCGGGTGAGACTATTACTTCGACATTCGAGATTCTGCCTGTTCAGAGCGAGTCTGCTGATAGCTACACCGTTAAAATCTATGCCAAGGGCGAGGAAACCGAAGCTGTTGCAACGGCTGAATCTGTAGATTTGGTGGCAGGAACTACCAAGCGGTTTACTTTCGAGTCAGCACCTGAGGCATCTCAGACAGCGACGTTTGAGTGCTGGGCTCAGATTGAATTTACCGATGGAACGATTGTAAAGTCGGCTTCGCTGAACCTTACGGTGACCAACGAACCCGTATTTGTGTTCTTCAACAAGGATACTCAGGTCTATAGCTATAAGCCAAGTAACCGTTCAGCAGCTATCGACTTCGGCATTGTGAGTGAACCGAATCAGGTACAGAACTTTGAAATTTACAACTATGGTACTGCTCCGTTGACAGTTAGCAGCATCACAGTACCTGAAGGTTTCACCGTAAATGTAACAGAAGCTGTTGTTCAGCCGAAACAGCGTCAGGCTGTTGACATTACATTTGCCGCCACCACTCCTGGTGTCTATGGTGACAGCTTGGTCATTGCTTATACTGATGGAACTGGTGAACAAATCTTCAAACTGGCAGTTACTGGTAGAATGCTTGATCAGAACTTGTGGTATGCTTCATTCGATGGTACGACAGATGCCATCCAGTGGCCTGCAGGTTCTATTTATCAGAACAATATAAATAATTCCTATCACGGAAGCTATAGCGACCATAATTATCACATTTACACTGGCTTCTCAACTACGGACAATAAGTTCATCACGCCGAAACTGGAGGCTGCTGCAGGTGATGTATTCTCACTTGACATCGCTCCCTATAGTACCAGCTATGATGGCTCGGTGAAAGTCTACCTGTCCGCTGACCGCGAGAACTGGGGTGAGCCTATTGCAACAATTGATGTGGCTAAGGCTGCTAACTATTCAGCTACTTCTATCTTTGTTACTAATCAGGTGACTATTCCAGAAGCTGGTCAATACTACATTGCTGTAGAACCCAGCTATGCATGTGTTGATAATCTCTATGGTTTGACACTTGTCAATGTAGCCCACGACCTGGCCATTGCAGCTGTTAGCATTCCTGCTGAGGCTATGCAGAACGTGCAGACTACGGCTACCGTAAGCATCCAGAACTTCGGTTTTGCCGAGGAAGCTGCCGATGCATATACTGCAACGCTCTATGTGGAAGATCCCGCATTAGATGACGATGTGGCTGCTGGTACTGGCGTCACTGTTGCCCTGCCTCTGAACCACAAGACCAACGAAAAGGGTATGCCCGTAACCATCCCGTTCCGCTATCCGAAGGCTGGTCCGTTCTATGCATATATTGAAGTGAAGGCTGGTGACTACAGCGTACGTACTGAAGTTTCTGAGATCAACTTTGCTGAGGAAGTTGCTGTTGCTGGAGTACAGGTTGGCACAAAGTCTACCACATCTTCATCCACTCCGTTCTATACAAGCTGGATGGATGATTCAGAAGGTAAATCAATGTCCGACTTCATCTATACGCCTGAGCAACTTGCTGCTTCTGGCATTAGTGCTGGGGACAAGATTATTTCCATCACCTTCTCTGGAACTCCCACTGGAACGAAAACCATCAACTCTTTGACAAGTGAGGCATGGATTGCACAGCAGGCTGTTGCTGACTTCACGGCAGGTTCTCCCGATAAGGAGAATATGAGCTACGTCACCCTCCACAATGCAGAAGAAGTTACATTTACTTCTGGTACTCCCTACGAGTTCAAGATTGATCTTGTGGACAATCCGATTGTCTACGACGGTACTTCTGGCATCCGTATCTTCACTAATATTAATGGTGGTGGTCAGTATCAGACAATCAACTTTGATGTTGACGGCAATTATCAGAATGCTTATTATGCTCATGGCTCTGGTGCCTTCTCTTCGAAGGTTGGCAACCCCGTAGCATTCTTCGGACTTGAGGCTTCTGTTGCTACCCTCGCTGGAACGGTGAAGGATACTCAGGATGCAGCTGTTGAGGGTGCTACCGTTACGCTCGTCAGTGCTGATGGCGACAATGTGCAGTACACTGGAACGACTGACGCTGAGGGCGCTTACACCATTAATGTCATTCAGGCTACCCGTAACTACAACGTGACCGTTGTTGCTGAGGGATACGAAGATGGCACTGCTACTGTTGAGTTCGGAGGCGAGAGCAAGACTCAGGACTTTACGTTGCAAATGCCTAAGATCATAGAGGCCGTTCCTCTTGATGTGGCTGCTGGCTGGCAGCAGATTACAGAACTGCCTGCAAACTTGGCCGACTATTACTTTGCCATTGCTGACGAAACTCAAAACTTGATGCTTTCGTTGGCACGTGGCAAGTATCAGGATGGTGCTTATAATGGATTGTATTACAAGACTGGTGCCAATGCGCTCATTGATAAGAGCATGCTCTTCACACTTGAGGCCAATGGTGACAATGTGGTAATGACAAATGCAGAGTATAACAACTTGATGCTTCAGACTGAATGGAATGCAGCTTGGTACTATCGTACGCATGATAATGGTGGCGGCAATAAGGATTGGGGTAATGTTAGGTTTACTTATTCTGATGCTGCTCGTAGTTGGACAATTCAGAATGGAATGTATTTCGTTGAAGATGGCAACTATCTGGGCGTGTGGAACGACAATCAGGCACCTGCCAACGGTCTGGAGCTGGCTTTGAACAAGCCCGCAACCATGAAGGGCGTTTACCGCATTTTTGCTATTGCGAAATCTGACGCTGAGGTCTACTATGCTGGACTGAAGGCTGTTCGGGGTGATGAGCCTGTTGACATGACTGCTCTCATTGTGAACCCCAATGCAAACTTCTGGACTGGTACGGCTCCATTTGGCTGGACTACAACAGGTACTCAGAACGTGAATACAGGTAACGGTCCTGATGACTTCCCCGGATTCTTTGAATACAGTAATTGGGGCGCTGGCTCTTGGAATGGCTCGTTGCAGCAGACAATCGAGGTGCCCAATGGTATTTATGAGGTGAAGGCTGCCTTTATGGCTGCCGACGGTGTGACGGCCTATCTGACTGCCAATAGCGAGAAGTCGGAGAACTTAGACCTGTTTGGCGCTGATCCGCGATTCCCTGCTACGCTGAGTGTTCAGGCAACTGTGACTAACGGTCAGCTGACCATTGGCGCATACGCTGAAGCAAATGGCGAACATCTGTGGGTGAATACAGATAACTTCACACTTACTTATCTGGGTGCTCTTCTCGTTGCAGGCGATGCCAACCAGGACGGTATTGTCACCACTGGCGACGCTGTGGCAGCAGTGAACTTTGCTCTTGAAAAGGAGATTCCTTCGGAGAAAGCCTTTGAGGCTGCCGATGTGAACAAGTCGGGTAAGATTACCGTGTCCGATGTTGTTGGTATCATTAATATTGCACTGGATGAAGAGCTTGACGCTCGTAATATGGACAACAATGCCGTCAACTTCCTCACCATGAATGGCGCAGAGATGAGCTTGAGCAATACCACTGCGTTTGTGGGCTTCCAGATGGATGTGACACTGGCTCAGGGTGCTGTGCTGAATGGCATTGAACTGACTGACCGTGCCGCTGGCATGCGTGTGGCTTACAACCGTGTGGCTGACAATACTTATCGCATCATCGCCTTCTCGGCTGACAAGACCGCAATTATGGGCAGCGAGGGCGCTATCTTCTCTTTCAACATCGCAGGCGATAGCAATATCAAGGTGTCGAATGCTGAGTTTACCGATGCTGCTGCTCGTGCTTACGCACTTGAGCTGGCTGGTACAACGGGCATCAACAGCATTGTTGCTGGTACTGTTGGCACCGAGGTATACAATCTTGGTGGTGTGAAGAGCAACAAGGTGCGCAAGGGCATGAATGTTGTTCGTGGTGCTGATGGCAAGATGAAGAAAGTCTTTGTCAAATAAGCATACTATGATTTGAGGGGTGCGAGAACAAATGTTCTTGCATCCCCCTTCCTTTTGGAAACCAATAATACTAATTTAAAATAATAACCAAATGAACAAAAACACGATTACCAGATGGTTCTCGATGTTTGTCATGATAATGGTGGCCGGATTGTCGACGGCATTTGCCCAGTCGCTTTCTGTTGCTGATTTTACCATTGCAGCAGGCAATTCGAAGACCGTCACGATTAATCTTGCACAGGGCGAATCGTCCATCTTTGGTGTTCAGACCGATGTCACGCTGAGTGAAGGGCTGACGCTTGAGGGCATTGCTGCTGTGGCAGGTGTTGTCAATGGTGCCAAGCTTGAGTCGCAGCCATTGGCAAGTGGCGCAACGCGCATCATGGTCTATTCTGAACAGAGAGCAGCTTTCAGTGCTACTGCTTCAGAGGTGATCTCTTTGACAGTGAAGGCTGCCGACACCTTTGAGGCCGGCACTGTTTCATTGACAAACTCTTTCGTTACCTTGAGTGCTGCTGGTGCTGAACAGCCTGTAGCCGATGCAACTGCCCAGGTGTCGCTGGGAGGTGGCGATGTCTATCTGGTTGACTTCAACAAAACCATTGCTACGGGCAACCATGACTTCAAGATTGCTTCGAACTGGAAACACATCGTCGGAAAATATAGCGACAGTTTTGGCGATGAGTACTTCATGACCTACAGCTATAGGGCTGATGGTGGCCTTGACGGAACAGGTGCTCTTTATGCAAGCCGTCAGGAGGCAGGCGACAACTGGAGTTCTACCAAGGTCAACGACCTGCTTGTCACTCCGTTGGTGTCAGGTGCCATTACCCTGAAGGTGAAGGCCAGCAATGCCAGTTACTCTTATCCTTCGTTTGTTGAAATTTATAAGATTAACGAAGATGGTACTCAGGGCGACCTCATTCAGAAGTTTACTGAAGACGAAGGCTATTCTGCCTTTGAGGGTGATGCTGCTTGGAAGCAAATCTCATTGACGCTCGATGAGGAACAGCGCATCGGCATTCGTGCCCAGAACGTCATCATGGACGACTTCACGGCTGAGCATGTCACACTTATTCCTGAAAAGTCGCTTGCTGTGACTGGTGTGATGAATCCCGACAAGCAGAATGGAAGCACGGGCACGAATCCTGTGTTTGAGCAGCAGGCCGACGGCAAACTGAAAGTGGTGCTGAAGGTGGCTCTTGAGAATACCGGTGACATTGCCCTTACTGCTGGCATGGAAGGTTTCTCGCTTACTCCTGCCAGTGCGTCCTATGCTTCGGGAACCAAGACTTATTATGAGGATGCTACTGTTACGCTGACGCGCGACATAGCTGTGGGTGCTGTTGACACTGTCGATGTGGAATTCTTCACGGAAATGCCTACAGGCACTTATCACTATTGGTTCGTTCGTGAGAACATCAGCAATTCTCTTTCTTCGCAGTATCGTTATGCAAGCGCAGTTGCCTACGAGCCTAAGTTCGTGTTCCGTGCAGCCGAGACAACTTCTACTTCCAGCTTGAGTGGAACACAAGCATACGGTAAGGTGTCTGAGGAAACCACCAAGCAATTCGAAATTGCCAACCTGGGCACGGCTCCGCTCACCATTAAGAGCATCACATTGCCAGAGGGCTTCACTTCTGCCAATGCTCCTACTGCCGAGTTTACGTTGGCAAAGGGTGCCGTGCAGGCAATAGACATTACGTTGCCTGTCACAACCAATAATGTGTTTAATGGTACTCTTACCATTGTCTATCTCGATAAGAATCAGGCCGAGCAGACCTACACGCTTGCCTTCTCTGGCAATGTGCTGGCCGCTGGTACATGGTTTGCCGATTTCGACAACACTTCACGCACACCTCTTTTCCCCGAAGGATGTATTGCTGAGTCGAACATAGGCAGCGACTATGATACTTATTCTGCTGGCATTTATTCCAATTATCTGAAGTCATCATACCTCAGCAGCAGCTATGCAACGGAGAACAACAGGTTTATCACTCCTAAACTGCATGCCAATGCTGGCGACAAGATGTCGTTCGATGTGGCACAAGGCAGCTACACGTCTTCCAATGCCTACTTCGTGAAGGTCTACAAGTCAACCGACCGTCAGACCTGGGGAGAACCCATTGCTGAGTATTACTATAATGATCTGACCAGCAGCTTTGCTACCAAGGCCATAGAATTTGCTGAGGCTGGCGACTACTATGTGGCTTTCGCCATTTATGGTGTGAAGGTTGACAACATCATTGGTTTGCAGAAGGTTGATGTGGCTCATGATCTCTTCTTGAAGAAAGTCAACTGGCCCGATGCTTCAGTAAAGAGTGGCTCGTCTCTCTCGAGACCCAGCGTTGAGTTCATCCCGTTGACCAACGAGACTGCCGATGCCTACACGGTGAAGTACGTTGCTGGTGAGACGGTTCTGGCCGAGGCTACCTCTGTTGAACTGACTGCCAGTGCAAGCAGCAGCAAGACCATTGCTTTCTCGTGGACTCCCAGTGTTGAGCAGACCACGACTTATGAAGGCACCAAGGTGGTATTTGAGTTTACCGATGGCACAAAGTATGAGACCGAGACCTTCGACCTTACAGTTGTCAACGAGCCCATCTTCCATTTCGTGAAGTCCTTGCCCTCGAGCAAGTGGAACGAGCCTTCCGACTACACCACTCCCATTGATTTTGGCAAGACCAATACTGCAGACAAGCAGACATTCTATGTCTACAACTGGGGGTCGGCTCCTCTCACTGTGAAGAGCATTGTTGTGCCCGAAGGCTTCAGCGTTGCTCCTGCTGAGCAGTTTGCCGTGGTTGCTTTCGATGAGAACAACCTTTCTGCTGCATCTCAGGCCGTTGAGATTACTTTCTCGGCTACAGAGGTTGGCGAAT
The DNA here is from genome assembly GCA_902770845.1 of uncultured Prevotellaceae bacterium. Lineage (GTDB taxonomy): Bacteria > Bacteroidota > Bacteroidia > Bacteroidales > Bacteroidaceae > Prevotella. The sequence goes on along the minus strand of CACXUV010000021.1, from coordinate 3,855 downwards.
ACAGTGGCGATGTGGTAATCACCTATGTCGATGCTGCTGGTGCCGACGCAACCTTTACGCTGGGCGTGTCTGGCTCGAAGCTCGACCCGAATAAGTTGTTTGTTACGTTCGACAATGACCAGAATGAGCAGGTCGTGCCTGCTGGTGCCGTTTATACGAAGAATATTGACTTCTCCAATAACGGTACTTACAGCAAGGCCGACTATGCAGCTTATTCTTCCAGTACTACCGACAACTACTTCATTTTGCCGAAGGCTCATGCCGCAGCTGGTGAAAAGTTGTCGTTTGATGCCAAGATATACTCATCTTATTGGAACGAAGGAACCGTCAAGGTGTGGGCAGCTCCCACCCGTGAGGGTGCTATGGGCCTGAGTGGCCAGCGTGACCTGTTGACCACCGTGAGCGGTCAGTCAGAGGATGCTGCAAAGAAGTTGACGGATGAATTCCAGAATTTCGAAGCCACGTTTGTCAATGAAGGCGATTACTTTGTTGCCTTTGAGATTGCCGACCGTGCTCGTTTGGATAATATCTATGGTTTGACTCCTGTTGCTGTGGCTCATGACTTTGCCATTGCTTCGCGTGACATTCCTGCTGAGGGTATGCAGAACTATCCTTTGTCAGGTAGCGTCAATATCGTGAACCGTGGTTTGGCTGCTGAAGAGAATTATGAGGTCATCCTGCATGTGGGCGACAAGGCTTCAACCATTACCGGTACAGAAGCTATTCCTATGCATCCCAAGTATGCTGACGCAGGTATGAAGATTGATTTCACCATGCAGACAGCTGTGGCTGGTACATACCCAGTGTTTGTTGAGGTGAAGTCAGGCGACTACGTTGTGACTACCGATACTGTTGATGTGACCTTTGCAGACGAGGTCCCCATGGCCGATGTTATTGTTGTCGGCGAGCAGAGTGGAAGGAATTCGGCTAATGCCATTCTGGACTTCTACAACCTTGATGGCGGTGCTAAGACTGGTGATGTTGTTTACACAGCCGAACAGTTGAGCGCATTTGGTATCACTGCAGGTACTAAGATTGTGAAGTTTGCCTTCAAGGGATATACAAATAATGCAAAGACCATTGCCAATTCGCTGACCGCATGGTATGGCTTGTCAACTGGTGAAATCACTCCCGGTGCTCCTGACAAGGAGTCAATGACCGAGGTGACCATCTTCGATGGAAGCATGTCGTTCGTTGTCGGTGAAAACGAAATTGCCATTAACCTGTCAGAACCTCTCATCTATGATGGAACGTCCGACCTTCATTTCTACTTCGAAGGAACGAAGGGTGGTTGGGCAACTCTTTCCTTCGATTACGATGACAACTACAAGAATCTGTATTGGAATACTTCCACCAGTGCTAAGGGCACTCCGTTGCTCTATGTAACGCCTGTCGCTGAGCCTGCAACCTTTGCCGGCACGGTTAAGAATGCTGAGGGCGAAGCCGTTGAGAATGCTACTGTGACTTTGGTTAGCACCGATGGCGACAACGTGCAGTATGCCGGTACGACCGATGCCACGGGTGCTTACAGCATCAATGTGGTTCAGGCCAACCGCAACTATAACGTAACCGTAAGTGCACCTGGCTATATCGATGCAGTTGCTGTTGTTGAGTTCAACGGTGAAGATCAGTCCGAGAACTTCGTGATTGATATTCCTTTGCTGGACAAGTACTTTGTGAATACCGACCTCGCTTCTACCGAGGGCTGGACAGCCGTTGCTTCTGATGGCTACCGTGACTTTGGCAATGGCAAGATTGGTGAATACACTGTTCGCTTCAAGCCTGCCACCGTCGATGAGACCCACCTGGCAACAGAATATGCATTTGGCTTTGAGGCACGTTGGAAACCCAATTTTGCTTCGTACACTCAGGAGTCGAAGACAGAACTGCCCGCAGGTGTCTATACGCTGACCTATGATGTGGAGAATGTCAATGCCGCCACATCTTCTGTAGCCTATGAGAATCGTTTCACGGTGACTGTGGGTGATCAGGTGTTCACCGATCAGAACACAGAATGGATGAAAGGTGGCACCAACTGGCAAGGTCACAGCATTGTGTTTGTTGTTCCCGAAGATGCCAAGGCAACATTGAGCTTTGGTTATGGATTGGGCAACAATAACATCTCTGCTGACGTTACTCCTGCACTTTATGTGAGCCATCTTGACATGACCTTCCAGTCGCTGCTCGATTATGCTGTCAATGAGTTGAACGCTGAGATTGCAAAGGCTGAGGCCCTGAAGACCGATTTCCGTACGCAGGGTGTGGACGAGATGAATGCAGCCATTGCTGCTGCTCAGGCTCAGACTGCCGCTACCGAGCTTTCCGATGTCAATGCAGCTATTGAGGCCCTGAAGCAGGCCGAGAATGATTTCGTTGTTCTGAATGCTCCTTTGGCTGAAGGCGTCTATTACATCTACAATGCTTATTCCAAGAAGTTCCTGAGCCGTGGTGCCAACTATGGCACTCGAGCTGTTGGTGACGACTTTGGTCTGCCGTTCAATGTCACTGCCGACATGAACAACTACACCTATAAGCTGCAGATGCTTGACAACAGCCTCTATTATGGTGATGATTTCTGGATGTATGCCGATTGCAGTGAAGGACGCATTCGCAGCTATTCATTAGAGAGTGTCGACGGTGGTTTCTATCTGCACAACACCTCTCGCAATGTGGCTGACAACCGCCTGTATATCTACATGAAGGACGATGCTGACAAGTGGGCTGTTGCAGGCAATGCCATCGTTGGCGACAATGTGGGCGACGAGGCACAGACTGTGTGGCAGTTTGTTTCTGTGGAGCAGCACAACGCCATGATAGCTGCACGCGATGCCGCTGCAAAGGCTGCTGCTTTCCAGGCTGCCGGCATCCAGGAGGACGCTCAGATTGAGAATGCAGGCGAGGCCCACGTGCTGACGTTTGAGACGGGTAGTGCTTGGACTTTCAATTCAGTACGCGGTAGTGCTGCAACAAATGGCAATGGAACTGAGGTGTTCCAAGGCACTGGTTCGTTCACCCAGAATGTTGAAAATCTGGAGAATGGTCTCTACAAGGTAAGCATTCAGGCATTCTATCGTGACGGTGCCAACGCTGCTGTGGCCAACTATACCAATCAGGGCATCAACCTGTCTGTCGCCACGCTCAATGTCAATGGCACGGAAGTGCTGGTGAAGAGCTGGGGCATAGACCGTGTTGACGATGGCAATCCCAACTCGATGGATCAGGCCAAGGCTCTCTTTGCTCAGGGTAAGTATGTGAGCGAGACATTTGTCTATGTGAGCGACGGCAAGTTGAATCTGACCGTAACAACTCCTTCTTTCATAGGTGGTGGTTGGTTCATTGCCAACAATGTCACCTACACGAAGGTCGATGATGTTCCCGTTGCTGGTGATGCCAACCTGGATGGTGAGGTGACCACTGGTGACGCCGTGGCTGCCGTGAACTTTGCGCTCGAGGTGGAGACACCTTCTGCAAAGGCCTTCAAGGCTGCCGATGTGAACCAGTCAGACGACATCACCGTGAGCGATGCCGTGGCTATCGTGAACATTGCTCTGAATGTCGAGCCTGCCGATGCCGATGCAGCCAATGCCCGCATCGACCTTGCCGGCAACTATCTCACGCTCAGCGGCACCCAGCTGTCACTGGTGAACAACCAGCAGTTCGTGGGCTTCCAGATGGACGTGACACTGGCTCCGGGCGCCGTGCTTAACAGTGTTGAGCTGGCCCAGCGTGCCGCTGGCCTGCATGTGGCCTACAACCGCGTGGCTCAGAACACCTATCGCATCATTGCCTTCTCCACCGGCAACAACGCCATCGAGGCCAACAACGGCGAGCTCCTGAAGCTCAACATTGGCGGCG
>CACXUV010000020.1 GCA_902770845.1 uncultured Prevotellaceae bacterium | reverse complement strand
CCATGTATTCCTCGCCAGCCATGATCATGCGTGCCACCCAGAAGAAGATGATGTCGGGTCCTGTCACCAGGTCGCTGGTGGGGTAGTAGTACTTTATCTCATCGTTGTCGGGATTGTTGATGCCGTCGAAAAGGCTGACGGGCCACAGCCAGGAGCTGAACCATGTGTCGAGCGCATCTTCGTCCTGTTTCAGGTCGCTGAGCTGCAGGTTCTGGTTGCCACTCTCCTTGCGAGCCAGGTCGAGTGCCTCTTCGGGGGTCTCGGCCACCACGAACTTTTCCTCTGCATCGGAAGCACTGGGCGCGGTGGGGTAGTAGTAGGCCGGAATGCGGTGGCCCCACCACAGCTGTCGACTGATGCACCAGTCTTGAATGTTCTCGAGCCAGTTCTTATAGGTGTTTACATATTTCTGGGGATAGAAGTGCATCTCGCCGTTGAGCACGGGAGGCAGGGCAATGTCGGCAAAGTGCTGCATTCTGAGGAACCACTGCAGCGAGAGACGCGGCTCGATGGCCGTGTCGGGGTTGCGCTCCGAGTAGCCCACCTTGTTGGTGTAGTCCTCCACCTTTTCCATGAGTCCGGCTGCTTCCAGGTCTTTGGCAATCTGCTTGCGACACTCAAAGCGGTCCATGCCCACGTAGAGCGTGGACTGGCTGGAGATGGTGCCGTCGGGGTTGAAGATGTCGATGGTTTCCAGATTGTGAGTCTTGCCCAGCATGTTGTCGTTCTTGTCGTGTGCAGGTGTCACCTTCAAGCAGCCCGTGCCGAACTCGATGTCAACGTAGCGGTCTTCTATCACGGGAATCTCGCGGTTCACCAGTGGCACCATCACCTTCTTGCCCTTGAGCCACTGGTTCTTGGGGTCTTTGGGGTTGATGCACATGGCAGTGTCGCCCATGATGGTTTCGGGGCGCGTGGTGGCCACCACAGCGTAGTAGCCGCGATCGTCGTGGTGAACAACGTTGCCCTCGCCAGCGAGAGAATCAGCGGACACGCTGCCGGCGACGTAGTATTTCAGGTGGTACAGCTTGGAGTGTTCTTCCTTGTAGACCACTTCCTCGTCGGAGAGGGCGGTAAGGGCCTTGGGATCCCAGTTCACCATGCGCAGGCCGCGATAGATGTATCCCTTGCGATAGAGGTCTACGAAGACCTTGATGACGCTCTTCGAGCGTTTTTCGTCCATGGTGAAAGCCGTGCGGTCCCAGTCGCACGATGCTCCCAGTCGGCGCAGCTGTTTCAGGATGATGCCTCCGTGCTCGTCGGTCCAGTCCCAGGCGTGCTTCAGAAACTCTTCGCGCGTGAGGTCGTGTTTCTTGATGCCCTCGGCGGCCAGCTTCTTCACCACCTTTGCCTCTGTGGCAATCGAGGCGTGGTCGGTGCCGGGCACCCAGCAGGCGTTCTTGCCCTCCATGCGGGCACGGCGCACCAAGATGTCCTGGATGGTGTTGTTGAGCATGTGGCCCATGTGCAGCACACCCGTAACGTTGGGCGGCGGAATGACGATTGTGTAGGGTTCGCGACCATCTGGCTTCGAGCTGAACAACTTGTTGTCGAGCCAGTACTGATACCATTTGCCTTCGACCTCTTTGGGGTCGTATTTGCTTGCTATTTCCATGTTTGTTTGTAATCGGAGTTAAATATTGGTTTTGCGCAAAAGTTTGTGTCTGTGACATGCGCCATCTTGAGTAGTTAATCAAAAATAGTTGATATGAAGCAATGCTTTAGAAAAACAAGGAAAAACAAGAAAAACAGGGAAAAACAAAAAACCTCAATCTTTTGCATGGCTACTTACTATGTTGCTTTTGGTTGCTAATTATATGGTTTGCATGCGCTAAGTATCATACTTATGCCTCGGAAGTGACGTGCTTTCCATGCGCTTTCCGAAGCCTCCATCCACCTTCATATTTCTGTCCCCCTGTAAGGGGGACTCCAATATGAGGTGTGAGGCTTCATCTCTTCTTTCCCGATACCGACGAGACGGGCAATGGCAAAACATTTGTCTTCTCTGGCATTTTAAATGTGGCTGAAATTTGGCGGTTTCAAAAAAAATGATTACCTTTGCATGAGATAAAAGAAAACAATAATGTTTCATGCATACACGCGAAGAACAAATGAAAGCTTTCGGACGACTGCTCGATGTGCTCGACCAGTTGCGCGAGAAATGTCCATGGGACAAGAAGCAGACCAATGAAAGTCTGCGTCCCAACACCATAGAAGAAACCTACGAACTGTGCGACGCTCTGGCTCGTGGCGACAGCCACGACACGATGAAGGAACTGGGCGACGTGATGATGCACCTCTGCTTTTATGCCAAGATAGGCTCTGAGCTGGGGCAGTTCGACATTTATGACGTGCTGCGCCAGCAGGCCGACAAGCTCATTTTTCGCCACCCCCACATCTACGATTCCAGCCAGGTGGGCGAAGACGAGCCCAGGCCATTGCCGTTCAGAGGCGAGCGGTCGGTGGCCAAAGACAGGCAGTTTGAACAGGCCACAACCGCAGAGCAGGTGCTGCAGAACTGGGAGCAGATAAAGCTGAAGGAGAAAGACGGCAACAAGCGCGTGTTGTCGGGCGTTCCGGCTGCTCTGCCCAGTGTGATCAAAGCCTATCGCATACAAGACAAAGCGCGCAACGTGGGCTTCGACTGGGCAAAAAAAGAAGACGTGTGGGACAAGGTGAAAGAAGAGATTGCCGAGTTTGAAGCCGAACTTTCAAAGCCCCTGTCGGCCGATGCCGGTGAAGAGCAGAAGCAAAAGGTCAGGAAGGCACAGGAAGCCGAACTGGGCGACCTGCTCTTCTCGCTCATCAACGCATCACGGCTCTACAAGCTGAACCCCGACAATGCGCTCGAGGCCACCAACGCCAAGTTCATCAGGCGCTTCACCTATATTGAAGAGCACAGTATCAGGGTGGGCAAGCCCCTAACCGAAATGACGCTTGAAGAGATGGACACGCTCTGGAACGAGGCTAAGCAACAGGAAAAGAACTAAAAAACTGTAGAACTAAAAAACTAAAGAACGTATATATGATGAAAACGAAGATTACTGCACTTCTGCTTCTTGCATGTGTTGCCACATTAGGTGTTGTGTCATGTGGAGAAAGCAAGCCTAAGCCCGTATCTGACAATAACGAAAACGCCCAGTCCGCTGCCAGTCAGGATTCTACGATCTATGGCGTTTGTGGTGAGGCATCGGCCATGAACACGCTGCAGCTGATTGCCGACAATGGCGACACCCTTATCATCAGCACCACAGAAGCTCAGGATGCAGGGACCATGTTTGGCGGTATTGCCGTGGGCGATCGCATGGCGGTGATTATGCCAAAGGGCAGCAACGTCGCGCTGATGGTGCTGAACGAATCCACCCTGCTGGGCGACTGGGTGATGCCCAATCCGCTCGACGGCACATCCAGCATGGGCATCCGTTTCAAGGAAGGTGGCGTGGCCGAGAGCATCAACCATGGTGCCGTGCTCTATAAATCGTGGCGCCTGGTGAATGGCCAGCTCGAAGTGGTGAGCGTGCGCGAAGGTGGGGGCGACTTTGAAGAGACGGAATATTTCCAGCTGCTCTTTCTTTCGGCCGACTCGCTTTCGTACTGTGATGCCGAGGAGACCTTTGAATACACTCGCCCTCAGCCCGAAGATGACTATAGCGATCTGGGCATAGAACTGGATGATGGCGAAGGGGATGAGATTGGACTGTAGGGTGTCGATCAGTAACAGTTAAAAAAACAATACATTCTTGCAGAAGACAATGGAACCCTTCAAACTGCATATTCTGGGTTGTGGAAGTGCTTTGCCCACGCTGCGCCATTTCCCCACGATACAGGTGGTGGAATGTCGTGGCAAACTGTACATGGTGGATTGTGGCGAGGGAGCACAGATTCAGATGCGGCGTGCACGGCTGTCGTTCAACAAGGTGGGGCATATTTTCATTTCCCATCTTCATGGCGACCACTGCTTCGGGCTCATTGGCATGCTCAGCACCTTTGGTCTCATGGGGCGCACGGCCACGATGCACGTCTATGCCGATGAGGCTCTGGGGCCGTTGCTTGGCATGCAGTTGGATTTTTTCTGCCGCGACCTTGGCTATAAGGTTGATTTTCATCCAGTTGACACCACCCGGCAACAGGTAATCTTCGAAGACCGCTCGCTCAGCGTGGAGTCGCTGCCCTTGCAGCATCGAATGCCCTGTTGTGGTTTCCTGTTTCGCGAAAAGCCGGGTATGCCCCACATACGTCGCGATATGATTGATTTCTACAACATTCCCCTTTCGCAAATAGCCAATATCAAGTCGGGGGCCGACTATGTGCAGCCCGACGGCACCGTGATTGCCAATAGCCGACTGGTGACTCCGGCCGAATTGCCCAGAGCCTACGCCTATGTGGGCGATACACGCTATCTGCCCCAGTTGGCCTCACGGCTTCATGGGGTGACAACACTCTATCATGAAGCCACCTATGCCGACGACAATGAGGCCATGGCTGAGAAGTATTGCCACTCCACCGCCCGCCAGGCAGCCATGGTGGCTCGTGAGGCCGGTGTGGACAAGCTGTTGCTGGGGCACTACAGCTCGCGTTATGAAGACGAGAATGTGCTGCTTCAAGAGGCTGTCAGCTTGTTTCCGCATACCCAGCTAACCAAGGAGCTGGATGTGATAGACATTTAAAAAAAACAGCTTCTCACAACCAACCAGACAGACAGAACACAATGACCATACCTTACCACCGATTGCTACTGGCCCTGCTGCTACTGATCACTTCTGCAGGCGCAAAAGCCGACGATATCATCGGCTTCTCCAGGGAACACCCGCTTATCATCGGGCTCGACCTTGACTATGCCCCCATGGAGTATGTCGACAAAGATGGAATGCCCTGCGGACTCGACGTAGACTTCACCCAGGAACTGATGCGCCGCATGAATCTTCCCTTCAGCTATCAGCCCAACACTTGGCAGAACATTAAGGACGATGTGTTAGAGCACAAAGTAGACCTGGGCATGATGGTCTACTCGCCCTATCGCAAAGACCAGCTCTATTATTCGCGTGCCGTGATGAGGCTCTACTATCAGGTGGTCTATCGCAAGGGCGACAAGGAAAGCTATGACCTGCGCAACCTGAAGGACAAGAGCGTGGCCTACATGGAGTCGCGCTCCGTCAGCGACACGCTCACCAGCATTGGTGCACGCCTGCATGTGGTGACCGATTTGCACAAGGCCATCATCGACCTGAACAAGGGCTACTATGATGCTGTGATTTGTTTTCGCTATCAGGCAAAGTATATCATCAACCGCTATGACCTGAAGAACGTGGAGTCGGGCGATCTCACACTAACGCCTCGTGAGTATTGCTACGTGAGCCGTGACAAGAAAGTGATTGATGCCATCAATCCTTTCCTGGAACAAATGGAAAAAGACGGTACTACGCGTGAAATCTACGGTGGCGACGTGATAACTCCCTTTGGAACATTCGAAATTCCGCGCTGGATTTATGTGTCGCTGGCATTGCTGGCCTTCGTCTTCTTGCTGGCACTTGTGGTCATTCAGCAGCACCACCATCGGCGGTTGAAGCGCGAGGTGGAGCGAGCTCAGCGCAGCGAGCGCATGAAAACGGTGTTTCTGGGCAATATCAGCCATGCACTGCGCACACCGCTGAATGCTGTCATTGGCTTCAGCGACGTGTTGCTGCAAAACGGAAAGGATGGCGTGTCAATCGACGAATACAACAACCTGTGTGGCTTGATCAACCACAATGGTCAGCAGCTACTCTATTTCATCAATGAACTGCTGTTGCTGTCACACATTGAGTCGAGCAACGACGAGCTGCAGTTGCAGGAGTGTCGCTTGGCCGATCTGATGGACCAGTGCAGGAAAAGTTGCGCCGACCACATGTCGCCTGAGGTGGAACTGATTGTTGAAGGCGACGATGGCGTGGTGATGATCGATAGCTCCAAGGTGGGCCTCATCTTGACCCATCTGCTTGACAATGCCTTCAAACACACTGCTCAGGGACATGTTCGCGTGAGTCACAAGTTGCAGAAACGGGGCATTACAATCGAGGTGGAAGACACTGGATGCGGCATTCCAAAGGAATTGCAGCAAAACATTTTTTCGCTGCTCTCCGATGAAAACACCTTCATACAGAGCCAGACTCCTGGCTTGGGGCTCAGCATCTGCAAGGCAGCTGTGGAGCGTTGCAGGGGCAAGATTGGGCTGCGCAGCACGTCGGAGCAAGGCACCACTTTCTGGGTATGGGTGCCTGTGAGTAAGCCAAAAAACAAGAAACAGATATAACGCAAAATCATGACTCTGATTATTGTACTGATGCTCATCTTTGGCTATCTGCTGATAGCAACGGGCCATCTCACGGGAGTGAACAAGGCCGCCATTGCCATGTTTATTGGTACGGTGGGCTGGGTGGTCTATGTGTGCTGGGGCGAGGATTTCGTGATGAAACTTCACGCAGCCGATTACATGGAGTGGCTTAATGGCCAGGCCGCCACCAGCCTCACGGTGAAATACTTCATCTACGACCACATCTTCCTGAAATATGTGGGCAGTGCAGCTGCCATTGTCATGTTCTTGGTGGCCACCATGAGCATCGTTGAAATTCTGGGCAACAACGGTTGCTTTGACTTCATTGCAGAATGGATTCGCACACGCAACTCAAAGCGACTGCTGTGGACAATCACTCTGGCCACCTTTATTCTCTCTGCCAACCTCGACAACCTGACAACAGCCATGATGATGCTCGTCACGATGCACTCGATTGTGAAGAACCGCAGCCAGCGCATGCTTGTGGGAGCAGCCATTGTGCTGGCTGCCAATGCTGGTGGCTGCTTCACCGTGATAGGCGATCCCATAGGGCTGGTGCTCTGGGGCAACGAGGCCATCACGGCCACTCATTTTTCGGCCTATCTGCTGTTGCCTGCACTGGTTTCGTGGATTGTGCCAACGGCGCTAATCAGTCGCCAGTTGCCAGGACGTCTTGACATAGAGTGGGGCGTGGCTCCCTATCGCGGCAATGATACAAGACTGAACCGTTGGCAGCGTGTCATGATGCTCTTTGTGGGGATTGGTGGACTGTGGTTCATTCCCACCTTCCGCAACATTACCAAGCTGTCGCCCTTTCTTGGGGCCCTGTGCGTACTGTCGGTGCTGTGGGTGGTGAATGAGGCTTTCAACCGCAAGCTCATGCAGGCCGACCAGATGGCCGATCGCAAACCGCAAGCGCTGCAATATGGAGCCATTCAGCAGTTGCTCTTTGTCATGGGCATCATGCTGGCCATGGGCGTGCTTACCGAGTCGGGCGTGCTGGGTGACATAGCTGAGTGGGTGTTTGCCACCTTGCATGAAAACGTATGGGTCATGGGCTTTCTCTCTGGTGTGCTTTCTTCGCTGGTCGACACGTTCACCGTGGCCATCACCAATGTGTCGTTCTTCCCCGTGGGCGGTGAAGGCGTTTTTGCTACCAACGGCACCTACTGGCTCGTCATTCCCTTCTGCACAGCCATAGGCGGCTGTTTGCTCCTGGTGGGTTCCACCAGTGGCATTGCCTTGATGCAGATAGAACAAATGCGGTTGGGATGGTACTTCCGCCATCTCACGTGGAAAATCTTTCTGGGCTTTGTAGCGGGCTTGGCCGTGCTCTTTGCTGAAATGAGCCTGTGGCCTATGCTAATGTGACGACTGTGATGAAAGAAAGCGTCGGCGCCTTTCTGCAGGCTTCATGCGTGCATACTTGCGCCACTCGGTAGCCCCGTTGGTGCATTTCTCCAGATAGTGCAGGTCGTTCATGTGTTGATAGGCTTCCAGTTCGAAAGGGTTCAGCCAGTAGGCCGCATGCCGGTGGTATCGGTTTTGGGGCAAGGCACGCAGCCAATAATATATATATAAGAGGTAGAAGCGCACCCATGAGTCGCCGCACGACTGGGCCTGTTTCAGATGAATCATTTCGTGGTTCTTCAAGCTGGTCAGTTGTCCGTTCAGTTCCTGCGCCTCCTCGTCGGTGGCAGTAACGATGGTTCCGAAGAACGTCAGCGCAGCATAGCCCTTGCGCAGCCAAAATGTGTTGCGCAATGCTTTCATGTCGATTGTGTGGCTGGGCTTGTGGGCTCGCCACATCAGTGTCAGGAGCGTCAGCGGATTGTCCATTTCTTTTTCTGATTTTGATTGCAAAGTTAGTGCTTTTTGTCGTAAAATGCTTTGTTTTTTCGTTTTTTCTTTCTAATTTTGTGGCCCAAACAAACATTCATTCTCCAACAACATGACAGACGAGAAACAACGCATAAGCCAGTTGCGTGCTGAGTTGCACCAGCACAACTATCGCTACTATGTGCTCAGCCAGCCCACCATTGGTGACCAGGAGTTCGATGCGCTGATGCGTGAACTGCAAGACCTTGAGGCACGCCACCCAGAGCTTTTCGACCCCAACTCGCCCACACAGCGCGTGGGCAGTGACCTCAGCAGTGAGTTTCGCCAGGTGGCCCATAAGTATCCCATGCTCTCGCTTGCCAACACCTATAGCGAGCAAGATGTCAGGGCGTGGTATGAGAGCGTGAGCAAGGGCTTGGGTGGCGAGCCTTTTGAGGTGTGCTGCGAAATGAAGTACGATGGTCTTTCCATTTCGCTAACCTACGTTGATGGCAAACTCATGCAGGCTGTGACGCGTGGCGACGGTGTGCGTGGCGACGACGTGACGCAGAACGTGAGAACCATTCGTTCCATACCCCTGGTGCTGCCACCTTCCGACTACCCTGCAGAGTTTGAGATTCGTGGCGAGATACTGATGCCCTGGAGTAGTTTTGAACGGCTGAACCGTGAGCGCGAGGCTGCTGAAGAGCCCCTCTTTGCCAACCCGCGCAATGCTGCCAGCGGCACGCTCAAAAGCCTCGATTCGCGCGTGGTGGCCAGTCGCCAGCTCGATGCCTATCTTTACTATCTGCTGGGCTCCCAGTTGCCTGCTGAGGGCCACTACGAGAATCTTGCCGCTGCCCGTCATTGGGGATTCAAGATTTCGGAGGGCATGAAGAAGGCTACAACCATCGACGAGGTGCTCGATTATATCGCTTATTGGGACACTGAACGCAAGCATCTGCCTGTGGCTACCGACGGCATTGTGCTCAAAGTGAACTCGTTGCGTCAGCAGCGTGCGTTGGGCTTCACGGCCAAGAGTCCACGTTGGGCCATTGCCTATAAGTTCAAGGCAGAGCGCGAGTGCACCCGATTGCTCGAAGTGACTTATCAGGTTGGGCGCACGGGAGCCGTGACCCCTGTGGCCAATATGGAACCTGTGCAGCTGGCAGGCACCACTGTAAGGCGAGCCACTCTGAACAATGAAGACTTCATCCGTTCGTTCGACCTTCACATTGGCGACATGGTTTATGTGGAGAAAGGCGGCGAGATTATACCCAAGATTGTGGGCGTCAACATTGATGAGCGCCCAATTATTGCACAGCCCGTGCAGTTCATCAAGCGTTGTCCTGAGTGTGGCACACCCCTGGTGCGCTATGAGGGCGAGGCAGCCTGGTACTGCCCCAACGATGGCGGTTGTCCGCCGCAAATCAAGGGACGCATTGAGCATTTCATTGCCCGCAAGGCCATGAACATCGATTCGCTGGGCCCGGAGACCATTGACGACTACTACAGTCGCGGACTCATCCGCAACGTGGCCGACCTTTATGACATCGAGGTGCAGCAAATCAATGGCGACGGAAGTCGCACCAAGTCGGCTCAGCGCATTGTCAATGGCATCCAGAAGTCGAAGGAGGTGCCTTTCGAGCGAGTGGTCTTTGCACTGGGCATTCGCTTCGTGGGCGAAACATCGGCTCGCTTGCTGGCCCGTCACTTCAAGTCGATGGACTCACTGATGGCTGCAGGATTGAAGGAGTTGCAGGAGGTGGAAGGCATTGGCGAGGTGATGGCCAAGAGCATCATTGCCTATTTCCACGATGAGCAGAACCGACTGATTGTGGAGCGACTGCGTGGCTACGGCTTGCAGTTTGCTCTCTCTGCAGAGCAGACGGCTGCTGCTTCCGACAAGCTGGCTGGGCTGTCAATCGTTATTAGTGGCGTGTTCCAACATCATTCGCGCGATGAGTATAAGCTGATCATTGAGCAGAACGGTGGTAAAAACGTTGGCAGCATCAGTGGAAAGACCTCTTTCATCCTGGCTGGTGACAACATGGGGCCCTCAAAGTTGCAGAAGGCTGAAAAACTGGGCATTCGCATTGTGAACGAAGAAGATTTCCTGAAAATGCTTTCATAGTGTCATGAAAATTGTTGTATCAAACGAAATATCGTCGGTATGTCCCGATTTCGTTGGGGCATGCGTCGACGCGCAGGTGGAGAACAGTCAGTATTGTGCTGAGCTTTGGGATGAAATACACCAGTGTGAGGAACGTTTCAGGCGCGAGCTTACCACCGAGTTGCTCAAGGAACAGCCTGGTATTGCCGCCACGCGTCGCGTATATAAACTGTGTGGAAAAGATCCCTCACGCTATCGCCCTGCCAGTGAACAGCTCATTCGGCGCATGCTGCAGGGCAAGGAACTATATCAAATCGACACGCTGGTGGATCTCATCAACCTTGCCTCGATTGTTCATGGCTACAGCATTGGTGGTTTTGACGCCTCAAAGTTTGTGGGCGACACACTGTGCCTTGGCATTGGTCGTGAGGGCGAACCCTACGAAGGCATTGGGCGCGGTATGCTCAACATTGCCGGTCTTCCTGTTTATCGCGACCAGCAGGGTGGGGTAGGCACGCCTACCAGCGATCATGAGCGCACGAAAATCACTCTTGACACTCGCCACCTGGTGGTTCTTATCAACGGCTATGATGGAAACGAGGAACGCGTTAGCGAGAATGCCCGTTACATACAAGACCTCCTGCGGCGTTTCGCCCATAGCGACGGGGGTGTCTTCACCATCTATCGGCATGATTGAGCGTTTCCAGTCACGAAAGAGACGAATATCAATATCGTCTACGAGGTGGTCGCAGTAGCCGGTAAAAGGAAAAACGTCCCAGTCACCATGAATGGTGACTGGGACGTTTTTTTGTAGGGATGCTCGCAGGAACTTTTAGCGAGCCGATACATACTTGTGAAGTGTCTGGCGCACGGCACCATTGCCTGCATAAAGTTCCTTCACCATTCCTTCGATCTGTTCGCCCAATCCTGCTTCATAGAGGTCAAGGCCAAACACATCCTTGCGGCTGTAGAGCTTGCGCAGGCAGCTCCAGTCTTGCTCCTTCCTGCCAATCTCTAACGGGGCGACGATGGCCTGCATCTCTTGCAGCATGGGGTCAGGTGACGGTTCGAAGGGAGTGCCGTCGTCCTTGATGCCCTTGAGGTAGCGGGCATAACCGGCCAGCGTGAGGGGAATGAGGATGAGGTTGCTCATGTCGAGGCCACGGGCCACATACTTCTTGATGGTCTCGCCGAAGCGGATGGGCAGCTTCTGCGAAGTGTCCATGGCAATGCGCTGGGGAGCGTCGGGCATGAAGGGGTTGGGCAGTCGGCGGTTGATCACTGCGCCAATGAACTCATAGGGATTCAGCACACCGGGATCGACTACCACTGGCATTGCCTCCATATAGCCAATTTTCTGAATGAAGGCACGCAGATCGTCGTCTTTCATCTCCTCGGAAATGAGCGTATAGCCCAGCATGCAGCCATAGATGCTCATGGCCGTGTGTAACGGGTTCAGACAAGTGGTCACCTTCATCGTCTCAACTTTGTCTACGGTTTCGCGTGTGGTGTAGAGCGCACCGCCCAGGTTCAATGGCGGGCGTCCATTGGTGTAGTGGTCTTCAATCACCAGATACTGCACTTCTTCAGCATTCACGAAGGGAGCTGTGAAGGTGTGCTTCTCGGTCTCAATATAGTCATTGTCTTCGAAGCCGTCTTTGGCCAGCAGCTCCTTTACACGTTCATGGGGACGTGGCGTAATCTTGTCGATCATCGACCATGGGAAAGTTATCTTTGCCTCATTCTTCAGGTAAGCAACGAAGTCGGCAGGCACCAATCCCTCTTTAGCCCAGCGCTCAGCATAGGCCATTACGCCAGCCTTCACCTTGTCGCCGTTGTGCGAGCAGTTGTCCATCGATTGCACCGTCAGCGGCAGCTCGCCTGCAAGGAAGCGTTCCAAAAGCAGCCGACACACCTTACCCATGGCAAAAACAGGCTCAAGACCGCGACTCAGGTCAGCTTCGTTATAGGTGTAGCCTTTTTCGGTAATGGTAAACGAAATCATCTGCAAACTGGGGTTGCGGAAGATCTCAATCAGTCGTTGCCAGTCCTCGAACTGAGGGTCGGCTTTCAGTGCTTCTGTCACGCTGGCAATAACCTTCTTCTGCACGGTGCCTGTGCTTTGCAGCGACACCAGCAGCGACAGGTTGTTGTAAGGGCGATAGGCTTTGTCGATTACTTCGTAGTCGAATGTTTCTGCCACAATCACACCACGGTCATATTGTCCTGTGTTCAGCGCGTCGTTCAAGATGGCTGCAGGGAAGGCGCGGAAAATGTTTCCACCGCCAAAGTGAACCCATGTGGGCTCTTTGGTAGTCTTTTCGCGTACAGCCTTGATGTCGAACTTTGGAAGCTCGTAGCCCTTCTGTTCCCATTCTGCGGTGTTTAGCTGGCCGCTCAGCAAGTCGTTCAATTTCATTTCTCAGAATTGTTTGTTATTGGTTTGTTGGCTGCAAAAATACGGAAAAAAAACTAAACTGCGCCATTCTTTGTTCATAAAAGTTTGCAAAAACATATAGAAGCGAAAGAAAAAGAGACGTTTGGTAACTGTTGCGTTTGTGGTGAATACTTTGTTTTGACTGTTAATCTTCCCAAAAACATTTGCTGTTATGAGCTATTTTTGTAAATTTGTAGCCAAAACAAATCTATACCAAGAATGATGATCATCGTTGTAATAATCGCTGTGTTGGCGGCTGCAGTTGCTGCCTTGGCTCTCTTCAGGACCATGAAACTTCGCAAGGATGTGATGAACCTGCGTGCTGTTGTCGATAATCAGGAAAACTACACTTTTCTGGTTGATGAACACTTCGATGTGAAAGAGTCGAATGTGAAATTGGATGGGACGCAGCCACGCCGGTTGGGAAATGTGCTGCATTGCAAGAACTCTCACGACACTGGCAAATGTGGTGAGGGTGCAGAATGCAAGCATTGTCCGGTGAGGTTTGTGATAGGAAAGTCGTTTGAGCGTCGCGACGATTTCAAAGACCTGGAAGCTTGTATGGAACTGGGCGAAGGCAGTTCTGTGCAAGATGTCGACGTGAGGGTTGACGGCTGCTTTGTGAGTCTCGATGAAAAGCCCCACATGGTGGTGAATGTAACCGATGTGACCTCGCATGGTGGCGGTCTGCGTCCCAAGGTGCTGTTTGTGTCGAAAAACTCAGCGCTCTTCGACCAAGTGCGCACTGCTCTGGGCGTTTCCTTCCGTGTGCTCAGTGCCGATACAGAGCACCAGGCCATGAATCGCCTGATGCATGCTGAGGATTACAATTTCTGTGCAGTGATTACCGATGTGGAAGTATATCATCAGACAGACTCCGTTGTAGCAACCATCCTTACCGAACGAAGAAATCAGATGCCTGTGTTTGTCTTCGCTGGTAAGGATGATAGCAGAGCCGACCAGAATGTAACTTATTTTGATGAAAGCATCGCTTCGTCCGATTTACTCAAGATGGTGGCTCATGTAGTTGGCAAACAAATGGTTTAGTCGAAGAATCCCGGCTGCTTGTAGGGAATGCCCAGTTCGCGGTCTACGGTGGCAAGAATGCCTTGCACCTGTCCCAATGCAAACATGCGGCCCAGAAGGGTGTAGCCGGCATTATGGCCGTGGCTGCTCTCGTCCATGATGCCGCCGGGCTCGTCGGTGAACGTCATGCCGTGGTCTACACGCATGGGCAGTTGTGGGTTCTCTTTTTCAAAGATGCGGCACAGTTCGATGATGTCGGCACGTCCGCCCAAGTGCGAAGCTTCGGTGAAGTTGCCATTGGGGAAAATGTGGCAAGAGCGCAGATGAACGAAATGGGTGCGTGAGGCAAACTTCTTGGCCAGGTCTACCACATTGTTGTAAGTGCCAGCCGACAGGCTTCCAGCGCAGAATGTGAGGCCGTTGTGCTTGTTGGGAACGGCGTCAAGGAACCACTGAATGTCTTCCTCTGTGCGCACGATGCGAGGCAGGCCCAGAATCTCAATGGGGGGATCGTCGGGATGCACGCACATGTTCATGTTGTACTCTTCACAAGTCGGCATGATGGCCTCGAGAAAGTATTTCATGTTTTCACGTAACTGCTTCTTGTCTATTCCTTTATATAGGTCAAGGAACTCACGGAACTTCTGAATGGGAGCTTCGTCGTTTTCGCTGAAGTTGCCACTCACGAATCCTTGCGTTTTGATGACGATGTTTTCCACCAGTTTGTGGTCTTTTTCAGGAGTCATGGTCTTGGCCAGCTCATCGCATTCCTGCAGCACGTTGCGGTCGATTATCTCGCCCTTGTCGTTCTTCATCTTGAAAGCAGCCCATTCCTCGCGGGCACCTTCGCGTTTCAGAATGTAGATGTCGAAGTAGGCAAACTCGGCATAGTTAAAATAGAGGTTGGTAGAGCCGTTGGGGTTCGCATGCAGCAGGTCGGTACGTGCCCAGTCGAGCACAGGCATGAAGTTGTAGCAAATGCAGTGAATGCCTTCGGCCGACAGGTTGCGCAGACTCTCCTTGTACACCTCAATCTGTTGGTCGCGGTCGGGGCCTCCATATTTTATTGTTTCCACAACGGGCAGACTTTCCACCACGCTCCAGCGCATGCCGTAGCTTTCAATGTATTCGCGCAAATCGCGAATCTTTTCGCGCGTCCACACTTGGCCTAAGGGCACGTCGTGGAGGGCTGTTACTATGCCTTCAACGCCAATTTGTCTCAGCATGGCAAGCGTAATCTTGTCCTTCTTGCCAAACCATCTCCAGGTTCTTTCCATAATTTTAAGTTGGTTGATATTATAATTAATTATGTGTATTTATCAAAGATTGGCTATTCGAATGTTTTGTCGGCAAAGATACAATAAATAACTGAAAAGTCCTCAATAAGAGTGTTTTTTTTTGGTCATTCGCAGAAAAAAGCCTACCTTTGCACCGCAAAACGGCATCCGTTGCCGTGTCTCTGTCAAAGTTATGAACTTTCAAACGATTATAGACCAATATTATCCCGAAGATGACGATTTGCGTCGGCTGTTGCTGAAGCATAGCAGTCAGGTGGCCAGTCGTTGTCTGCTCATTTGCGATAACCACCCCGAGCTGAACTTGAACCGCAGTTTTCTGGAAGAGGCTGCCATGCTCCATGACATTGGCATACGTTGGTGTTATGCACCTTCAATCTGTTGTAATGGAACAGAGCCCTACGTGTGTCATGGTCTTATTGGCGGCAAACTGTTGCGTCAGGCAGGCTTTGAGCAACATGCCAGGGTGTGTGAGCGCCACACAGGGGCAGGCATTACCCGGATGCCCACCGGTGGTGACGGCACACCGCTGTTGCCGGAAGACTGGTTGCGCGAGGGCCGTTTCGTTCCTCAGACGCTTGAAGAGCAGGTGGTGTGCTATGCCGATAAGTTCTACAGCAAGTCTCATCCCGACAGGGTGCTCAGCGTGGGGCAGGCTGCTCAGACGTTGGAGCGCTTTGGGAGCGATGGTGTGAAGCGTTTCTTGATATGGGCTCAAAAGTTTGAATAGCAGGGGGGGCGTAACACTACGAAATAGATAATCGATTAGAAATTGTTGCAGCGTGAAACGTGAAATAGGGTTGTTTTTTCTGCTTAGTGCCTTTGTGCTGATGGTTGCACGCACACCGTTGGTCACGATGGTGTCGTCTACATGGAGTCAGACTGACACACTTCGCTCTTCGCACGCTGTTGCCGATACTGCTTCTTCTGTGTTCGTTGCCGATCGTGTTTCTTCGCCGATAGTTGCTGATAGCGTTTCTTCATTGAGTGTTGCCGATAGCACTGATTCTCAGCAGGTTGATTCTTTATCGGTTCTTGCAGATACGGTTGGCATGGACTCGTTGGCGCAAGCCATCTGGCTGCACAACAAGGCAGTAGACGACTCGCTGCGACTTGACTCGCTGAATCGACAGAAGAAGAACGGAATTGATTCGCCTGTGGATTTCTCAGCCGAAGATTCGCTCATCTATGAGGCAGGAACGGGCATGGCCCATCTCTTTGGTTCGTCGCATGTGAAGTATCAGGACATGGACCTGAAGAGCGAGCAAATCTATATGTGCCTCGATTCTTCATTGGTTCATGCCACGGGTGCTGTCGACTCATTGGGGCAGAAGTTTGGCACACCTGTGTTTCAGATGGGCAGCGACACCTACGAAAACGATACGATGGCCTTCAACTTCAAAACAAAGAAGGGCATCATTCAGGATGTTTATACTGAGCAGGAAGATGGTTTCCTGACCAGTGAACTGGCAAAGCGTGGTGCTACGGGCGAGTTGTATTTGCAGCATGGAAAATACACCACCTGTGACGAGCCGCACCCCGACTTCTATATCGCCATGTCGCGTGCTAAGGTCCGGCCAGGCAAGAATGTGGTGTTTGGTCCTGCCTATTTGGTGGTCTGCGATGTACCTGTTCCCTTGGCCGTACCTTATGGCTTTTTCCCCTTCACGAAGAGCTATTCCAGTGGTTTCATCATGCCTACCTATGGCGATGAAACTGAGCGTGGATTCTATTTGCGCGATGGTGGCTACTATTTTGCTATCAGCGACAAGATGGATCTGAAACTCCTTGGCGAAATCTACACCAAGGGCTCATGGGGCATTTCGGCGGCCAGCAACTACCGCAAGCGCTATCGCTACAGTGGTTCGGTATATGGCAGCTATCAGAACACGATCAATGGCGAGAAGAACATGCCAGACTATGCCAAGCAGACGAGTTTCAAAATTCAGTGGAGTCACCGCCAAGATGCCAAGGCCAATCCTTTCTCCAACCTGTCGGCCTCGGTCAACTTTGCCACCAGCAGCTATGAGCGCAACAATCTCACGTCGATGTACAACCCGCAGTCTATGACACAGTCTACGCGCACATCTTCCGTGAGTTACAGCA
This sequence comes from uncultured Prevotellaceae bacterium, assembly GCA_902770845.1. Taxonomy (GTDB): domain Bacteria; phylum Bacteroidota; class Bacteroidia; order Bacteroidales; family Bacteroidaceae; genus Prevotella. The sequence continues at coordinate 26,875 of CACXUV010000020.1, read as the reverse complement.
CCGGCTTTTCGAGCATCGGACTGACGCTTTCCACCACGATGAACCTGAGTCAGAACATGCGCGACAGCACCATTTCCATGACGTTGCCCGACTTGAATATCAGCATTTCGCGTTTCTATCCCTTCAAGCGTCGTCACATGGTGGGTAAGGAGCGCTGGTACGAAAAAATCTCGATGTCTTATACCGGACACTTCAGCAACTCTATTTCTACCAAAGAAGACAAACTGTTGAAGTCGAACTTGATCAAGGACTGGCGCAATGGCATGCAGCACTCTATTCCTATCAGTGCCAATTTCACGTTGTTCAACTACATCAATGTGAATCCCTCCATCAGTTTCACCGACCGCACCTATTCTAATAAAGTCATGCAGTCGTGGGACATGGCAAGCCAATCTGTGGTGCGCGACACCACCTATGGCTTCTACAACGTCTACAACTGGAGCCTCTCGCTCTCAGCTTCCACCAAGCTCTATGGCTATTATATTCCTTCCCGAAAACTGTTTGGCAATAAGATTGACCGCATTCGCCACGTGCTCACGCCGCAGGTGAGCCTTTCCTATGCGCCCGACTTCAGTGCCTCGCGCTATGGCTACTATGACACCTATCAGAAGACCGATGCCAATGGCAACGTGTCGCTGGTGGAATACTCTCCTTATCAGGGGCAGCTTTATGGCGTTCCTGGCAAGGGAAAGACGGGTAGCGTTTCGTTCGACCTTTCGAACAACATAGAGATGAAGATACGTGACCGCAACGATTCGTTGCGCAAGATAAGCATCATCGACGAACTGGGAGGCAGCATGTCGTATAATATGGCAGCCAAGATCAGGCCCTGGAGCGACCTGAGTGCCCGTCTGAGGCTGAAGCTCACCAAGAGCTACACCTTCAATCTCAGTGCCGTGTTTGCCAGCTATGTGTATGAGGCCGACTCAGTGGGTGCCACGCCACGTCTTTCCGAGCACACCACCTATTGGGAGAAAGGAAAGATAGGCCGGTTCCAGGGCATGTCGCAGAACCTGAGCTACACCATCGACAATACCAAGGTGGCCAATCTCTTCAAGTGGTTGCGTGGCGAAAGGGTGGACAAGAAAAACAAAGGTCGCGACAAAGACAGCGATGACGACGAAAACGAGGTGGAGACCAATGTCGATAAAGACCTGGAACAAGGTAAGCATGGTGCCAAGCGCGAGAATGCCGGGACGGCCGAGACCGACGAAGGTGGCTACATGCTTTTCTCCTTGCCATGGAGCATCAGCTTTGGCTATGGCATCACCATGCGCGAAAACACCGATGTAAAGAAGTTCAACTACAATTCCATGCGCTATCCCTATAAGTTCACGCAGAACCTGAACATGAGCGGTAACATTCGCATCAGCGATGGTTGGAACATCTCATTCTCTTCGGGCTACGACTTCGAGAACAAGAAGATTTCCATGACTACGGCGTCGCTCTCTCGTGATCTTCATTGTTTCAACATGTCTTGTTCGGTAGTGCTGTCGCCCTATACCAGCTATAATTTCTCTTTCCGCTGCAATGCCTCCACACTTACAGATGCCTTGAAATACGACAAGCGTTCTGGCTATTCCAATTCGGTGCAGTGGTATTAAGAATATAAAAGAGTATGTCACTTCCTTGGCGTAAGTATGATAACGGCTTTTAAAACAGAAATTACATGATATAGTTACTAAAAAAAGCTAAAAAAGCAGGAGTTAAATGTTTTTTTTGTATCTTTGCGCTTCAAAAAGCAATTTTTTTCATGGATCATATTAGAAACTTCTGTATTATTGCACATATTGATCATGGCAAGTCGACCCTGGCCGACCGCCTGCTGGAATATACTAAGACCATTCAGGTGACTGAGGGACAGATGCTTGACGACATGGATTTGGAGCGAGAGCGTGGCATCACCATCAAGAGCCATGCCATTCAGATGGAATATGTGAAGGATGGTGAGAAATACATCCTGAATCTCATAGATACTCCAGGACATGTGGACTTCTCTTATGAGGTGAGCCGCTCTATAGCTGCCTGCGAGGGAGCCTTGCTAGTGGTCGATGCCACACAGGGCGTTCAGGCGCAGACCATCTCAAACCTCTATATGGCTATCGACAACAACCTGGAGATCATTCCCGTTATCAATAAGATTGACATGCCCAGTGCCATGCCCGACGAGGTGGAAGACGAGATTGTAGACCTCATTGGCTGCGATCCCGAAGACATCATCCGTGCCAGTGGCAAGACGGGCGAGGGCGTAGAGGATATTCTCAATGCCGTGGTGGAGCGCATTCCTCATCCCGTTGGCGACGAGAAGGCTCCGCTACAGGCGCTGATTTTCGACTCGGTGTTCAATTCGTTCCGTGGCATCATTGCCTATTTCAAGATTCTGAACGGAAAAATCTCGAAGGGCGACAAGGTGAAATTCTTCAACACGGGCATGGAGTATGATGCCGACGAGGTGGGCGTGCTGAAGATGGACATGATTCCGCGCAAAGAACTGGGCACCGGCGAGGTGGGCTACATCATCAGCGGCATTAAAGATGCCAAGGAGGTGAAGGTGGGCGACACCATTACCCATGTAGACCGTCCGTGCGAGGCTGCCATCGAGGGCTTCCAGGAAGTGAAGCCCATGGTCTTTGCAGGTGTCTATCCCATCGACCCCACCGACTATGAGAATTTGCGTGCTTCGCTCGAAAAGCTGCAGCTGAACGATGCTTCGCTCACGTTTGTGCCCGAAACGTCGATTGCATTGGGATTTGGTTTCCGATGCGGATTCCTGGGACTGTTGCACATGGAGATTGTGCAGGAGCGACTGGACCGTGAGTTCAACATGGACGTGATTACGACGGTGCCCAACGTGACCTACATGTGCTACACGAAGCAGGGCGAAGTGAAAGAGGTGCACAATCCCAGTGGACTGCCTGAGCAAGTGATGATTGATCTCATTGAGGAACCCTACATCCGTGCCTCGATTATCACGGCAGCCGACTTTATTGGCCCCATCATGACACTCTGTCTTGACAAGCGTGGCGAACTGCTCGACCAGCAATATGTAAGCGGCAACCGCGTGGAGCTGCACTTCATGTTGCCTCTGGGCGAAATAGTCATTGATTTCTACGACAAGCTGAAGAGCATTTCCAAGGGCTATGCCTCGTTCGACTATCATGTTGACTCGTTCCGTCCGTCGAAGCTCGTCAAGCTCGACATCCTGCTCAACGGCGAGCCCGTTGATGCACTCTCCACACTGACGCATCAGGACAATGCCGTTACCTTTGGACGGCGCATGTGCGAGAAACTGAAGGAACTGATTCCTCGTCAGCAGTTCGATATTGCCATACAAGCCGCCATCGGAGCAAAAATCATTGCCCGCGAAACGGTGAAGCAGGTGCGCAAGGATGTGCTGGCAAAATGCTATGGAGGCGACGTGAGCCGTAAGCGCAAACTGCTTGAAAAGCAAAAGCGAGGCAAGAAACGTATGAAGCAGATAGGCAATGTGGAGGTGCCGCAGAAAGCTTTCCTTGCTGTGCTGAAACTAGACTAATGACATAATAATATAACGGTAAAATCCTTTCAACCCCTATGCCAACCCTAAGTTTAACAAAACGCGATGTGGCCCGCGAACTGGCCCGCAGATACAGCACCATGACGCATGACGAACTCGACATCATGGAGAGTGTGCTTGTGCCGATGAAATTTGCAAAAGGCGAAAAAATCCTGAGCGAAGGAGAAGTTTGTAAAAACATCTATTGGATTGTGAAGGGCCTGGTGAGACAGTTCTATTACAAGAACAATAAGGATCTGACGGAGTATATGGCTGCTGAGAACACCATCATGATGAGCATTGAGAGCCTGTTCAAGGAAAAGCCTTCGCAGCAAACCATCCAGGCACTTGAACCAACCATCATCTATGCGCTGCCTAAGGCAGAGCTGGAAGCTGTGGCCATGCGTAGCGTGAACATTCAGATTCTATACAGAAAGATATTGGAAGAGTCGCTCATCATCAGTCAGCAGCGAGCCGACATGCTGCGCTTTGAGTCAGCACAGGATCGCTATCAGAAACTGGTGAAGAGTTCGCCTCAGTTGGTGTTGCGTGCACCACTGGTATATATTGCCAGCTATTTGCAGATGACACCCGAAACGCTCAGCCGTGTGCGCACGGCAGCCTTGAACATGTAGGGAAGGGGCTGGCTCTTCCGCGTTCCAATGTGAAAACAACAATATGTCTGGACTTAACGACTTCCTTTCCCAAGCCAGTTCCCTGCTATGGGGTTGGCCCATGATTATTTTGCTGCTGGGCACACACGTTTATCTCACGTTTGTGTTGCGTTTTCCTCAACGGTGGATTTTCAAGGCCGTCAAATTGTCATTTCATCGTGACCCAGGGGCCACGGGCGACGTGTCGCAGTTTGCTTCGCTTGCCACGGCGCTGGCAGCAACCATAGGCACAGGCAACATCATCGGTGTGGCCACGGCCATAGCCCTGGGCGGACCGGGAGCAGTACTTTGGTGTTGGCTTACGGGCGTGTTTGGCATTTCAACAAAATATGCAGAAGGTCTTCTGGCCATTAAATATCGTGTGAAGACCGCAAACGGGCGCATGCTGGGCGGCCCCATGTATGCCCTGGAGCGCGGCTTGGGATGGAAGTGGCTGGCAGTGCTGTTTGCCTTGTTCACGGCCATTGCCTCCTTTGGTATTGGCAACACAGTTCAGGCCAATGCCATAGCCACGGTGGCCCATGAGTCCTACGGCGTGGCTCCAGTCATCTCGGGCGCTTTCATTTGTTTGCTGACGGCAGCCGTTATCTTGGGTGGCGTGAAGAGCATAGCCCGTGTGTGCAGCATACTCGTTCCTTTCATGGCCCTGTTCTATGTGCTGGGCTGTATCTACATTCTCTTTGTTAATTCCAGCTTTCTTTGGCCCGCATTGAAGCTCATTCTTTCCTCGGCATTCAGTCCGCAAGCAGCAGGTGGTGGCTTTGTGGGCACCACAGTAATGATGGCGGCACGCTACGGCATTGCCCGTGGCCTGTTTTCCAACGAGTCGGGCATGGGCTCAGCCCCCATTGTGGCTGCTGCCGCACAGACGCGCAACCCTGTGCGCCAGGCATTGGTGTCAAGCAGTGGCACTTTCTGGGACACGGTGGTCATTTGTGCCATGACGGGGTTGGTTATTGTCAGCAGTGTGCTGGCCTATCCTGACATATCGTTCGAGAATGGAGCCGTGCTCACCAAGATGGCCTTCAGCAAGATTCCCGTAGTGGGGCAGCCTTTGCTTACATTGGGGTTGCTCACTTTCGCCTTCAGCACCATTCTGGGATGGTGCTATTATGGCGAACGTGCCGTGGAATATCTGAGAGGACGTCGTTGGGTGATTCTCTATCGTGTGCTTTACATTCTTGCCGTGTTTATAGGCAGTGTGGTCAATCTGAATGTAGTTTGGAATCTGGCCGACTGCATGAATGCACTGATGGCCATCCCCAACCTGGTGTCGTTGTTAGCCTTGAGTGGCGTGCTGGTTCACGAAACACGCAAATATTTGTGGCGCGACCGGCTGGAGCGCGAAATGTAGGAAGCTCTTAGTACTTGCTCTGTCGCTTCATTCCCCAAACATACAGCACTACACCTATTATAATAATAAAGAAGGCGGCATGCAGTAGCGTGTTGACGACTGCCATGTGGAAGAAAACGAGTGCAAAGAGAGCAAGCACCCCCACCACGACGAGCAAGATTCCAGTTTGTTTCATATAAAATAGTTAAAAAACATAGCAAAGGTACAAAATAATTCATAATTTATCATTCATTATTCGCAAATATTTCGTACCTTTGCACCCGCAATTTGCAAAAATAACATTTATAAACATTTTAGAACGTATGAATCAGTACGAAACCGTTTTCATTTTGACTCCCGTTTTGTCTGACGATCAGACAAAGGAAACGGTCGCAAAGTTCAAGAAGGTGCTCACCGATAAAGGTGCAGAGATTCTGAATGAAGAGGCCTGGGGACTGAAGAAGCTGGCTTACCAGATTGAGAAGAAGACATCAGGATTCTATTTCCTCGTCGAGTTCAAGGCTGAGCCAGAAGTGATTGAGAAGTTAGAGACCGCTTATCGTCGTGACGAGAAGGTCATTCGCTTCCAGACTGTCAAGCTCGACAAGTTTGCTGCCGAGTATGCAGAGAAGCGTCGTAACAAAATGGGTAAAAAAGTAGAGGAGGCTTAAATCATGGCAGAACAATCAGAAATCCGTTATCTCACAGCTCCTTCTATCGACACGAAGAAGAAGAAGTATTGCCGTTTCAAGAAGAGCGGTATCAAGTATATTGACTATAAGGATCCCGAGTTCCTGAAGAAGTTCCTGAACGAGCAGGGCAAGATTCTGCCCCGTCGCATCACTGGTACTTCGCTGAAGTTCCAGCGCCGTGTGGCTCAGGCCGTGAAGCGTGCACGCCAGATTGCACTGCTGCCTTACGTAACCGATTTGATGAAGTAATCTTAAAGGAGGACGCAAGAATGGAAATTATACTGAAAGAAGATATTATCGGTCTGGGATTTAAGAACGATATTGTGAACGTGAAGTCGGGCTATGGCCGCAACTACCTGATTCCTCAGGGCAAGGGTGTTATTGCTTCGCCTTCTGCCAAGAAGGTGCTGGCCGAGAACCTGAAGCAGCAGGCTCACAAGTTGGCTGCTCTGAAGGCTGCAGCCGAAGAGAAGGGCAATGCTCTGCAGGGCGTGGCTCTGAAGATTGAGGCCAAGGTGAGTGCTACGGGCCAGCTCTATGGTTCGGTGAACACTGCCACTGTGGCTGAAGAGCTGAAGAAACTGGGTCATGAGGTGGATCGCAAGATCATCACCATGCGCGACATCAAGAAGGTGGGCGAATATGTGGCTCTTGTTCACTTCCACAAGGAGGTTACTGTAGAGATTCCTGTAACGGTCGTGGCCGAGAATGCCCCCGTTGTAGAGGAAACTCCCGCTGCTCCCGCTGCTGAGGCACCTGTTGCTGAAGCCCCTGTGCAGGAAGAAGAAGCTCCCGCTGCAGAATAACCGCTGTAAAGCATATCATTTTTGATATAAACGGGAAGTCCCGATACCAGAACGGTGTCGGGACTTTTTATTGCACATAAAAAAGAAAAAAAGAGACTTTTCTTTGGCCATTACAAATAATTCCATTATTTTTGCAAATCAAAAGAATTAACCATAAAACTATATGGATTTAGGAGAAAAAATTGAAGCAAAAATCAACAGATCCGACTATAAGATTCTGATTGTTGACGATGTTGTCAGCAATGTCTTGCTGTTGAAGATTCTGCTTACCAACGAAAAGTTCCAGGTATGCACGGCAAACTGCGGCAACATGTGCATAGAGCAGGCTAAGGCCGAAAAGCCCGATTTGATTTTGCTCGACGTGATGATGCCCGACATTTCAGGATTCGACACTGCCGTGATCCTGAAGAAAGACCCCGAGACAGCCGATATTCCTATCATCTTCCTGACGGCACTCAACAATCCCAGCGACCTTGTGCATGGCTTCCAGGTGGGTGGCAACGATTTTCTGACCAAGCCCTTCAACAAGGAAGAGCTGGTGGTGCGTGTGATGCACCAAATTACGCTTGTGGCAGCTAAGCGACTCATTCAACAGCAGAACGAAGAACTGCGTGCCACCATCTCAAACCGTGACAAGATGTATTCTGTCATTGCCCACGACCTGCGTTCGCCCATGGCCTCTATTCGCATGGTGCTCAATTTGGTTGTAACAGCCATGTCGCCTGAGGTTGTTGGCCCAGAGTTGTTTGAACTGCTCGACAAGGCCAACCGCGAGAGTGAAGAAGTGCACGATCTGCTCGACAATCTGCTGAAGTGGACCAAGAGCCAGACGGGCCGTTTGAACGTGGTTCTGCAAGACCTTGATTTGAATGACATCATTCCCGGAGTGGTCGATATTTTTGAGATGATTGCTCAGACCAAGAAAATAAAACTGGAATACACCGGCACCACGCAGCCCTTAATGGTGCATGCCGACAACGACATGCTGAAGACTGTGGTGCGTAACTTCATGTCGAATGCCGTGAAGTTCAGCCCCGAAGGGTCTACGATAGAAATCACCATGCACCGCGAAGGCGATTATGCCAAGGTGAGTGTGTGCGACCATGGCGTGGGCATAGCTCCCGAGCGCATCGACAGCATTTTCCATAAAGGTGAGACCACTTATGGAACAGGAGGCGAGGAAGGCTCGGGTCTTGGCTTGCAGTTGTGTGCAGACTTTGCACGCAAGAATGGTGGCGATGTCATGGTCGAGTCGGTACTGGGCGAAGGATCCACTTTCAGTGTGCTCGTTCCCCTGAAAAAATGAATTTTTGAAGATAGGAGTTAGGAGTTAAAAATAATTAATATCAAATAGAAACTTCTAACTCCTATCTCCTTAATCCTAATTTTTTTGTACCTTTGCACCCGAATTTATTTCACTCCGTGTTTCCGCTTCTGTGAAACGCATCAACCCAACATTATTTCCACTTGGAAACCAATAGATACTCAGATTATAGTATGTACACAAAAGAACAATTAGAACAATTGGATCCGGCTCAACTGCTTGGCATTGCGGCAGAGCTTGGCGTGTCTGTATCTCAGAACGACGACCAGGAAAAAGTCATTTATGCCATTCTCGATCAGGCAGCTATAGATAGCGCAAGCGGCAGCTCGCCCAAGCGCAAGAGAACACGAATAGCCAAGAAAGACACCGACAAGGTCTACACAGTGAATGGCACAGATGGAGAAAACTACGATGTGATCAACCAAAAGGCCAAGCCCGTCGAGACACCTTCCCTCTTTGGCGATATGATTGCGGCTGAAGCCGAAGAGCAGCCAGCACAAGATGATGCAGCTCAGGCCGATCCCCTGGCCGCCTTTCCCAAGCATCGTGGTCGCAAGTCGAAAGCCGAACTGGCTGCCATTGCTGCTGCTGAAGCAGCCAAGGCCGCACAGGAGAACGATGCAGAAGAGAGTGCTGAGCCTGTTGAAGACGAAGTGAGCATGGTGCCAGAACTGGCAGAGGCTGAGGAAGATGAGTCGTCGGCAGAGGCAGCAGAGTCCAACGAGTCCGATTTGGGCCTGCTGGAGCAGTTGCAGGAAAAGATGGCTCAGCGCAATTCCATGCAGGAGTCTGCCATCTATGATGCCAACCCCGATGGAATCTGGGAGGGCGATCCAGGCGACGGCACCGACTTTATTCCCGTGGTCGATCTGCCTATCGAAGACCAGGCAGCCATTCCCACGCTCGATATTTTCGACCGTCCTGTCGTTCAGCATGCCGAACCAGCTTATCAGCCAGTAGTGTCAGCAGCCCATTCGCAGGAAGACGTCTACGATTTTGGCGAACTGATTTCAGGCAACGGTGTGCTTGAGATTCTGCAGGACGGCTATGGATTCCTGCGCTCCAGCGACTACAACTATTTGTCTTCGCCCGACGACATTTATGTGGCTCCGCAGCAAATTAAGAAATATGGTTTGAAAACGGGCGATGTGATTGACTGCACGGTGCGTCCGCCCCATGATGGCGAGAAGTATTTTGCCTTGTCAACGGTGAATATGATCAACGGGCGCAATCCTTCTGAAGTACGCGATCGCGTCAGCTTTGAACATCTCACGCCCCTTTTCCCTGAGGAGAAGTTCAATCTTTGCGGTGACCCCTCAACCACCAATCCCTCTACGCGCATTGTCGATCTTTTCTCGCCTATAGGCAAGGGCCAGCGTGCTTTGATTGTGGCTCAGCCCAAGACCGGTAAGACCATCCTGATGAAAGACATTGCCAACGCCATTGCCGCCAATCATCCTGAGGCTTATATCATGATGCTGCTCATCGACGAGCGCCCAGAGGAAGTTACCGATATGAGTCGCACGGTGAATGCCGAGGTGATTGCCTCTACCTTCGACGAGCCAGCCGATCGTCATGTGAAGATAGCCGGTATTGTGCTCGAGAAGGCAAAGCGCATGGTGGAATGTGGTCACGACGTGGTCATCTTCCTCGACTCCATCACTCGTTTGGCCCGTGCCTACAACACCGTGTCGCCTGCCAGCGGCAAGGTGCTCACGGGCGGTGTCGATGCCAATGCCCTGCAAAAGCCCAAGCGCTTCTTTGGTGCAGCTCGCAACATCGAGGGTGGTGGCTCGCTCACCATCATTGCAACGGCTCTGATCGATACGGGTTCAAAGATGGACGAAGTGATTTTCGAAGAGTTCAAGGGCACAGGCAACTCCGAGTTGCAGCTGTCTCGCTCGCTCTCCAACAAGCGCGTGTTCCCCGCCATCGACCTTGTTCAGTCGAGCACGCGTCGCGACGACCTGTTGCAAGACCCGACGACGCTCAATCGCATGTGGATCATCCGCAAGTTCATCAGCGAGATGAACCCCATGGAGGCCATGAACACCGTTCGCGATCGCTTGGTGCAGTCGCGTAACAATGAAGAGTTCCTCATGTCGATGAATGGATAAGAGCAAGTGTTGTGAACAAATAAAAAAGTCAGGCCAAAGTCGGCCTGACTTTTTTTGATAGCCTGTCTTTGCCTATCTGTTATATTTTGTTGATGTCAACATATCCGTGCATAACGGCATAGATGGTCAGTGCCGACACGCTCTTCATGCCCAGTTTTTCCATGATGTTCTTGCGGTGTGTAATAACGGTCGAAAGACTGATGTTCAGCTGGTTGGCAATTTCCTTGTTGATGAAGCCCTGCACAATGAGCGACATTACCTCGATTTCTCGGTCCGACAGAATCTTCTGTTGCAGGATGCGAGGCATGGGCGGCAGGTTGCGCCCCTGTCCGTGGGCATGCTGCTGCAACACCAGCAGCGAGCGCACCAGGTCGTGTTCCGGCACGTTGATGCAGATGGAGTGGAAGCCAGCCAGCTGCGAGCTGCTGTCGAGTGACAGCGTGAGCACAATGGTCTGTCGGCAGCGTTCGGTGAAAAACTGTCGGTTCTCGAGTACAATGTTCATGGCAACAAAGTAGTGGGCATACTGTTCCGGGTGGTTGGCTTCCAGTTCGGCCATTGAGCCGAAACAGTCAATGGTCATGATGGGCATCACGTTCTGCAGAATCTGTTTCAGTCCCAGCACGGCCAGCGTGTTGGGATCGATGATGGCTACTTTGGGTCTTCCTTGTTGGTTCATTGGATTTGTGGCCTTCGTTTTTTCTAGAGCATGCCTTTGGTCGATGGCAGTTCGTAGTGATAGATGTCGCGTTTCACAGCCATCTTCAGCGATCGGGCCAGCGCCTTGAAGATGCCCTCAATCTTGTGGTGCTCGTTTTCGCCTTCAGCCCTGACAAACAGGTTCATGCGTGCCGCATCGCTCAGGCTCTTGAAGAAGTGGTAGAACATCTCCGTTGGCATGTCGCCCACATATTCACGCTTGAAGCTGGCGTCCCACGTCAGCCAGGGCCTTCCGCCAAAGTCCAGACACACATGAGCCATGCAGTCGTCCATGGGCAGCGAGTAGCCATAGCGCTCAATGCCCCGTTTCGACCCCAAGGCTTTCAGCAAGCACTCGCCCAGTGCCAGGGCCGTGTCTTCAATGGTGTGGTGTTCGTCCACGTTCAGGTCGCCTTTGCAGCTGATGCTGAGGTCCATGCCACCATGTTTGCCTATTTGTTCCAGCATGTGGTCAAAGAATCCCAGTCCGGTGGCAATGTTGCATTTCCCGTTGCCGTCCAGGTCCAGAGCCACTTCGATGTTGGTCTCCTTGGTGGCACGTTTCACCTCAGCCTTGCGTTCTCCAGCAAAGACAATCTCGGCAATTTTGTCCCATGTCATGCCGTCTCTGCCCAGTATCAGGGCTTTGCAGCCAATGTTCTGTGCAAAGCGCTCATCAGTCTCGCGGTCGCCAATCACGTAAGAGTTGGCCAGGTCATAGTCTTCATTGTCCATGTATTTCCGCACCAGTCCCGTCTGAGGCTTGCGTGTGGGAGCATTGTCTTCAGGGAAGTGCGAGTCGATGAGAATATCGTCAAAGCAGATGCCTTCTCCTTTCAGCGCTTGCAGAATGAAGTTGTGGGCGGGCCAGAAAGTGTCTTCAGGAAATGATGCCGTGCCCAGTCCGTCCTGGTTCGACACCATCACAAAGCGGTAGTCGGTTTTTTTCCTGAGCAGTCCCAGGTTGCGGAACACACCTTTCGTGAAGCGTATTTTCTCCAGGGCATCCACCTGCTCGTCGTGCGGCTCTTCTACCAATGTTCCGTCACGGTCTATGAAAAGAATGCGTTTCATCATTGTTCTGTTGTGTTTTTATGTTGGTTGCGTTCGTTTTCCTCAGCTTCAATCGAGCCGTAGAGATAGTACAGGGGAAACAAGGCCGACAGGTTGATGTATGCCTGAATGAAGCCCGCTATGGCAAAGACAAAGATGTTCATCCACGCCATATAGCCGGGCATGCCGGCAGGGTCGCCCTGCATCACCCCCATGAGCGATTGCAGGTTGGCCAGATACAGTATCAGGGCTGGCAGTTCGGTGAGCAGTGTGCACACATAGGCCGTGATCACCGTTACCAGCGTCACAATGAAAATAGCGCCCCAGTGGCGCAGGCCAATGGAATAGGTGGTCAGCAGCAGGCGCGGAAAGGAAGCCTTCGGTGTGAGCAGATATTTCATGCTGGTGTAGGTCATGGGAAGCACTGCCGCAGCCATGACGAGCGCCGTTGTGCCAATGAGTGCCATCCCCGCCATGTGGCCCAGATGGCGTGTGGCCAGCAGAACAGCGGCCGCCATGATGAGCGACGCCAGCATCGCCACCAGCACCCACCAGCCCGTGAGCCGCAGCGTGGACCACAAGGCTTTCCTGTCTAAGCGTCCATACCAGCGCTCGGCTCCCGATATGGTTCCGCTTGCCTGGTGTTCGCCAAATGCCGACACGTCGTAGCTCATGAGCACGCTGGCCACCACCAACAGCACCAGTCCGGCCAGCGACACAAGCAGCCCCGTAAGGGCCATCTGTCCTTGCAGCTCGGGCGATGTGCCGCCAGCGAGCGTGGCCACCACCAACGGCGGCATTTGGCTGATGTAAAAACTCATCGTCAGCGCCACAACGATGGCATAGGCAAGTGCTGCCACCCACGACGAGCCGAACAGGCGGCGAAAGTTGGCCACATAGAGTTGGTAGCCTTTGCGAATGACGGCGCTACTGGTGCGCACGCGAAATAATATAGAAAGGTCTGTGTTCTGGTCCATAATCAGTTTTGTTTCTATTTTGCTGCAAAGGTACGGAATAAATCTGACAAAAACGCGCTTTTTTGTCAGAAAAGAGCAAACAATTTGTACTCTGTTTGGCAGTATGCTCTTTTTTGAGTAACTTTGCGACAAAGTCGCGAAATTACTCCGTCTCGGCAAAAAAAGAATTAATTCTTTTGTTTTGCTCTCGATTTTTCGTAACTTTGGAAGAATTTGCAGGATTTCTTTATATAAAGGCAGTTTGGGAGATGGAGGAAAAATTGGGTTACGAATAAGAGACCGTACTCACTTCTCCGAACTGCTACAAATTGCTTCAATGAACACCCGATGACGGGTCACCAGCCTTGGCGGCCTTGTCGCCGCGTTGGCATCGCAAGATCGTCTCGCTATCTATCTGCACCGTTTTGTTCATTGCTCTATTAAGTATACGACAAAGTTAGGCAAAAGTCAAAAATAGGCTTCACTTTTTTATGAATATCACAAATTGACGACAAAATCAGTATATTTTCTTCACTTTTAAGTGAATTATAAGAAAAAAGTTGTATCTTTGCACTGGGTAAATGACAATGAGCAATGAAGACGATTAATTTGAAGACCATCGAGCAGAACGACAACGTGAGCCTATACTCTATTTGCTTCAATGGCAATGACGTGTCAGAGTATGAGGACTTTCTGATGAAGTTCAAGGATAACTCTACGTTGAATTATGATTTCCAGCGCATACTCCTTGCATTGGAAAAGATTATCGACCGTGGGGCGCTTGAACGGTTTTTCCGCATAGAGGGCAAGATGAATGACCGAGTTTCCGCTTTGGCTATCGACTCCAGGAAGTTGCGTCTGTATTGTCTGCGTATCTCTGACCAGATTCTCATTGTTGGCAATGGAGGCGTCAAGACCACACGGACTTACCAGGAGAATGAGCAGTTGAGTGGCTATGTGATGGATTTGCAGCGTTTCGATGAGCTATTGAAACAGGCTCAGCAGAACGGCAGCATCACAATTGAGAAAAACATGATAGTGGGAATAGACAACAAAGTATTTGAGATATGATTACCAATCCGTTATTTCGCGAGTGTCTGGCAAACGTCTCAGATGAGACCCGTGCCGAGTTCAATCTCTCGTTTGAGATTGCTGACCGCATTGATGCCTTGCTTAAGAAGAAAGGCATCACACAGAAAGAATTGGCCGCAAAGATGGGTAAACGGGAGTCGGAAATATCTAAATGGCTCACAGGTCGTCATAATTTCACGACCAAAACGCTTGCTGGCATATCGCTGGCCCTTGGCGAGCCAATCATTAGTGTGCCAGCATAAAGCGGCGATGATCATGTCAAGGTTGTAGTGGCTCATGTTTCTCCGCACGCTCCTGTTACCTTCCTGGCGAACTAACAAAAATTTTTTGTGAGTTCGTTCCGCATCTTGTTCACCATCGGCATAAATCTGTTTGATGTGGTAGCTTACGTCCTGTTGTGAGGCATCAAACAGTTCCATAATTTGCTCTTCTCTATTTCGTTTGCCATATCTTCAATATCGTTTTCTTTAGCAAAGTTAATATGCTACACCGTCAATTACATAACCTTTAATAGCATCATCATACAATCCGCCAACTATTTCATTGACTTCTCGCAGATGAGTAGTATAGTCTTCTTTATTATTTTGTTCAACATCCAGCATGAGCAAGTCTGCCAATTCACCCAAACGTGGCGGCAATTCCGATGGTATGCTTATCTGCTTGAAGTTGTCCCAAATCAACTGATAGCCATTCTGTATGCGAGGGCAATACTTGGAAATCAGCCACCAGCCCATGTTTGAACAGAGAAGAGCAAGCAAGGCTTTGTTTTGGATAGTGATAAACCACATTGAATTGTTACAAAACACAGACTGGTCGCTATAAATAAAACATGGACGAACTTGGAAGGTCTGGTAAAAAAGTTTGGGCTGGCTGAACTCGCTATAATAAGCGCAAGCCCGTAGTTCCCACCAATAGTCACCCTTGTCTGTCCGTTTTGTGGCTTCGTCCTTAAACTGCAACAGCCAATGGGCGACGGATGGATATCTACTTTCAAACCACATCCAGGCTTCATGCTCGTCTGGCATTTTCTCCCTGTCCTCCTTATCCTCAGGATTTAGTCCAAACGCTTTTGCTGTAAAGCCTTTGGGGATAAAAAGTAGATAAGATGCCGTTACGGGCTTTCCAAATGGAATCATCCCCCGTCCTTGCATGAAAGGCCGAAGAATTTCTAAGGCAGAGGCATTTTCTGCAATTAGTCGGTTGGCTGCTTCTATGGAGACATTGAAAGCTTTTGACAGACCTACCTTAATACCATAGTTTGAATCGTAACCAAGAAACTCTCGAAGCGTTCCCATTGTCTTTTTATACGCTTCAGCCTTCTCAAAGTCTTCTCTTGACGAAATAATCCAAATGCCGTCATTCAGTTCGCTGGTTTGGAATGCTTTCTTCCTTTCTTCTACATCTTCAGCCAATGTCTCTGAGTTGACTTTGCGAATAGTAGAACTAAGAATCTCGCCAGCGCTTTTTGCCCTGGTCATGCGGATGATGCAAGTATAGGTTGTTGCATCTTCAAAAATTTGATTGTCGTCAAAGTCTATCACCTGAGTCAGATTCTGTTTGAGGAATAACTGACGTAATGGCTTTCCATAACCTACCTTCATCCACTTATTGGGTAAGATATACGACAACAAACCATTCCTCTTCAGGAGTTGCAAGGCCCTTTCAACAAACAAACTATAAATATCACCCCTTGATTCCAAGGTATTGTACGTTGGCATATCCTTCTGTTCCTCTTCATCCATCTGATGCATCTTTGAGTATGCCTTGACATCTTCAGGTAACTTTTCCAGACTAATGTATGGTGGATTACCTATAATCACATCGAAACCCAGAAACACTCCTTTATCGTCAAGTACGTCAGGAATCTCATATCTCCACTCAAAAGCATTTACAAACAATTTGTTGTCTCGCATGTCATCTATAAGACGTTTCAGCTTTGCTTCTTCTTTCTCTAAAGCAGCAAGTTTCTTGGCATAGCTACCTTTTTTATTCTTTGCATCACGGAAGAGCAAACTTTTCTGCCGCATATCGCTCAATTCCTTAGCAACAGAAAGCCATTTCTTATAGACTGGAGTGTTTTCGCTAATTCCTTTTGCCAGAAACGCTTTGATAATGTTAATATCATTTTTTAGACGTGCTTTTGCTTCTTTGTTGGCTGTACGCTTATAGTTGTTTACGTCTTGTTTGTATTTCGTAATGGTGAGATTGGTTCCGGCTAAGACCTGACGGATGTCAACATTAAAGGGAGTCCTGTTAAGAAGCGAGTTCCCACACTTGATGTTAATGTCAATGTTTGGAAGTGTCTGAAGAACTTTTTCCCCAGTCTGCTCATTTTTGTAATAATAGGCATTCTTTAGTAATTCTATCCACAGACGGAGTTGACAAATCTCAACGCTTTTGGGATTGAGGTCCACACCAAAAAGACAGTTTTCGATAATGGTACGTTTTTCTTCGAACAAAGTCTCCTGCACACGCTGGCTGAGCGGATCCTTGGGGTCATATACAAAAGTGTCGCCATCCTCATCGGTCACAACGAGTTCATCGTTCTCTACCGTGATATACTCCCCAATTGGTTTTGGTTTCTCCTTATAGTCTTGCAGCACCCCCATCTCCCTCTTTATGGCAATCAGTTCATTGAGGGCTGACACAAGGAAATGTCCGCTGCCTACGGCTGGGTCGCAGATTTTCAGACTGTTAATTATTTGGTTAGCTTCCGTGCGGCTGTCCCTGTCTGTTCCCACTTGGTCGCAGAGTTCAAAGAAGTCGTTACACTTCCAACCTTTCACTTCGTTGAAGCGGTTCACTACGGCCCTGCGCAATGTCTTTCGGCAGATATACTGCGTGATATAGCCTGGCGTGAAAAATGAGCCGTCCTTGTAGCCATTTATCTTCTCGAAAATCTTTCCCAGCACTGACGCATTGATGATGGTCTTGCTATCTTGTCGCAGCGGGCTATCATTGCTCTGCTTCTCAACACCGAAGTCAAATGCATCAAGGAAACGAAACAGGTAGTCGAGTGTTGGCATCAGTCCTTTCATCCGCTTACCGTTGCCATCCTTGACGGCTGTCTGCGCCATCACCTCCATTTCGCCCAACCGGATGCCGCTGACGGGGAAATACTTTATTTCTAATTCAGACTTTTCAAACAGGGAACTATTCAAATAGGGCACATCCTTAAATGCCTCTCGAAATTCCTCATTACGTTGCTCTGTAGGAACGGCCAACACTTTCATAAACAAGTCATTCAAGATGTCATAGTCTGGAATACGAGAGCTAATCAGCAGCTTGGATGTTGCGCCCTTATTGAAGGTGAGCAATTGAGACTCCAGCAACTTTAAAAACAGGAGTCTGTTTACCCAAACAAGTACCAATCCCAATGCCGCATCAAACAGGTCTTGCTCTTCGTAGAGGTCGTATCCGTCTAAATGGGAAATGGCTTGTTCAACCAGAGAGTAAGGCTGCCGCTTGGTTTTCTGACGCTTGATTTTCTTCATCTTGTCATCAGTGACTTCTTCAACGCCCATAATGTAAAGCAACTCGTTATAGAACCCTCGGTTAAGGGCGTTATGGTCATTCTGGAATGGCAGTTTCAACAGATGCGTTGGAGATAGTAGTTTGTAGATGGATATGAACTTTCTGGAAGTCAATATGGCATCATCATCCAGTTTTCCTTTGTAGTCCGACAGGTCGAAGTATGTGTATTTCAACATGTGTTTTACTTCTTCCACCTTTCTGCGGATTACTTTTTCGTAAACATAATCCGTCGTGTTCTCCCGGTCTGCCTCAAGCACCTCATTCTTGAATTTCTTGTTAGCGATGAAAAACCGATAGAAACAAGCCTTGTCGAATACGAACCACTCAAGGCAATTAGTGATGATAAGATGTTTTATTTTCGTATTATGATTAATCTCCTCATCTCGAATATAATAAAGGATTAATTCATGCAGTGCTTTGCAATTCAGTTCCGAACGCTTTGCCATATCTGGCCGTCCAGGTCCTTTTGCCTCTATAAGTACGAGGGCATGGCTATGAATAGAATCTGGCGATTCATAAATAGCAGCATCAGTCTTACCCTTGGTGTTAATCGCATTGGTGTTTTTATAGAATGCATTTGAAAGGAATTCCATCACAAGATTTTTATTGTGTTCCTCGCTTTCATTTGCATTGACGTTCTTCAGCATCTTCCGCATGGCACTCCTGAAACTTTTGATGTCATTTTCTCCGACAGGCTGTTTCAGATATATTTTGTTTACCACCTGAATGGGGCGTAATTCGTTGTTCTCCATCGTCTACATTATTTTGATGCCACCAACAATTCCCTGACATCCACATCAAGATGTTTAGCGATATCATACAGCTGTTCTACCGATGGCTGCACCTTGTTTGTCATCCATCGTGATACGGTTCCAATATTCCTGCCCATCTGTTCAGAAAGCCAAGTCCCCGTTTTATCTTTCTCTGCCAATACTGCTTTTATGCGGTTATAATGCGGATTATCCATTGTTCTAAGTCGTTTTGTATAAAATTAGGCGTACTGTGTGCAAATTTAGCGAATATAATGCAAAAACAAAAGTTTCTATGTGTTTTATTGCAATCTTTAACAATGAAGCATTGAAAAGAGTGCTCCAGTAACTTAAATGGAGCACCTATTGATAAGCACTTACAATCTCGGCCCCTTTTGTTACAGACTTTTTTCGTAACTTTGCGACAAAGTCGCGAAATTACTCCGTCTCGGCAAAAAAAAGAATTAATTCTTTTGTTTTGCTCTCGTTTTTTCGTAACTTTGCGACAAAGTCGCGAAGTTACTGGCTCTCGGAAGAAAAAACAAACGAGTTTGTTTTGTCCTTCTCTCGTTTTTTCGTAACTTTGCCAGCCTATGAACATGGATAGTATTCTACAGAAGCTGGGCATAGACCAGCTGAACGCGATGCAGCAGGAGGCCCTGCAGGCCATTCTGCGGGGCCGTGGCGACGTGGTGGTGCTCTCGCCCACAGGATCGGGCAAGACATTGGCCTATCTGTTGCCCCTGGTGCAGCTGCTCGATGCCGCGAGCAGCGAGGTGCAGGCCCTGGTAGTGGTGCCAGGGCGCGAACTGGCCTTGCAGTCGGCCACCGTGCTCAAAAACATGGGCACCGGCCTGCGCTCCCAGGCATGCTATGGTGGGCGAACGGCCATGGAAGAGCATCGCCTGCTGCGACAGCATCTTCCGCAAGTGGTCTTCGGCACGCCGGGCCGACTGAACGACCACCTTGACAAGGGCAACATCAGTCCCCACCATATTAAATATATCGTGATCGACGAGTTCGACAAATGTCTCGAAATGGGGTTCCACGATGCCATGTCGCGCCTGCTCTCCCAGCTTTCTGCCCTTCAGCGCCGCTTCTTGCTCTCGGCCACTGATGCCGAACAGCTGCCCCGCTTCGTCGATATGGGGCGCAGCGTGCGCCTTGACTATCTTGTTGCCGAAGAGCCCGTGAACGATAGGGTAGAGGTGTATCAGGTTGACTGCCCCGAGAAAGACAAACTCGACACCCTGTGCCAGCTGCTCTTGCAACTGGGCAACGGCCAGAGCATAGTCTTCCTGAACTATCGCGACTCGGTGGAGCGCGTCGATGCCTATCTGCGTCGGCAGGGCTTCGTCACCAGCGCTTTTCATGGTGGCCTGGAGCAACGCCAGCGCGAAGATGCCCTCTATAAGTTTTCCAACGGTTCGGCCACTGTCCTGGTGGCTACCGACCTGGCTTCGCGTGGTCTCGACATTCCGCAGATCGACAACATCATTCACTATCATCTTCCACAGAGCGAAGCGGCCCTCGTCCATCGTGTGGGGCGCACAGCCCGTTGGGACAAGTTGGGCCGCACCTTTTTTCTGGTGGGGCCAGCCGAGGCCCCCACAGGCATTCCCTGTTTGGCCGAAGCCCCCGAGCACTGGAGTCTGCCTTCAGCAGACGAAGCAGGCACCCGCACCGCCCCCCTTCCGCGCATGGCCACCATCTATATAGGCAAGGGGAAAAAAGACAAAATATCAAAGGGCGACATTGTTGGCTTCCTGTGCAAGATGGGGGGCCTTGACCCCTCTGAGATCGGGCGCATCGACGTGAGCGAGCGTTACGCCTATGCCGCAGTGAGTCGTCCCCGTCTTTCTGCTCTGCTGCAGAGCGTGAAGGGGCAGAAGATCAAGGGTCTGCGAACCGTTATCGAAACAGTTCGCTGACGTGGGTGCGGTCTTTCGGGTGTGAGTTTTGTTTGTGAGTTTTATGTGTGTGGGGGGCTGGCACGGGGTATGATTTGCCCTTTGGGCAAGCGGGCTGGCACGGGCCTGCCCCCTACTGGGGCGTGGGGGCGGTGTCTACCTTCACCGTTGCCTTGCCTCGCAAGTCGGTCGAACTGGCTGCCACGTAGAGGGTGTAGGTGCCTGGATCCAGTTGCCAGCCATGCTGCTGCTCGCTCCATGAGGCCAGCTGCTGCACGTCGATGGTCATGCTGACGAGCTGACTCTCGCCGGGCTGCAACTCTCGCGTCTTCTCAAAGGCTTTGAGTTCTTTGACGGGCTTGGGCAGAGTCTTGTTCTTGGGAGCCGAGACGTAGACCTGGACCACCTCTTTGCCTGCCACGCTGCCCGTGTTGGTGATGGTGGTCTGCACCACAATGTGACCGTTCTGCAGCTGCGCTGTGGGCTTGTCGTATTTGAAGGTGGTGTAGCTCAGTCCGAAGCCGAAGGGGAACAGGGGCTTGACGCCATCCTTGTCGAACCCCCGGTAGCCCATAAACACGTCTTCCTGGTAGTACACCTGCTTGCGGCCCTGATAGACGCAGTCCTGAGGACGGTCTATGCCAGGATAGGCTTCTGGCCCGAACTTCACGTAGGGATAGTCTTCGTAGTGCTGGGCGAAGGTGACGGGCAGCTTGCCACTGGGGCTCACCTGGCCCGTGAGCACACGGGCCAGGGCCGTGCCCGACTCGCTGCCCAGATACCAGCAATGCACCAGTGCCTGCACCTGGGGTAACCATGGCATGGCATAGGGGTTGCCGCCAAAGATGACCACCACCACGGGCGTTGGCTTGTCTTTTTTCTGGGATGCCACTTTGGCCAGACTGGCTATCAGCTCGTTTTGGCCGAAAGACAGATCGTAGCTTTCGCGATCACCGTTCTCGCAGTCTTGTTTGTGGTTCTTGTTCAGTCCGCCTATATATATAATAAGGTCGGCCTCCTGGGCCTTCTTAATGGCCTCGGCTCTGAGTTGGATGTTGCGGGCTGGGTCAATCTTATCCACCTTGTCGTAGAGTGCACGGCCGGAGGCATAGCCCTGGGCGAACAACAGGCTGGGCCCCTGATGCGATGAACTTTGCTGGCTGACTGCCGCTTGCAGGGCCTCGAGTGGCGAAACGTCTCTCAGCGTCTTCAGCTCTGACGAGCCACCCCCTTGTGTCAGGGAGCGTGTGGCGTTCTCGCCCACTACCAGCACGCTTCTGTATTTTGAGAAATCGATTGGCAAGACGGAAGACTGGCCCGTCTGGCCCTTCGTGGTGGGTACGGGGGCGTTCTTCAGCAACACGATGCCCTCCTGGCCTATCTGAAGGCATGCGTCGTAGTGGGCCTCGGAACATTGTGAGCCAATTGCTTTGTTGGGGTTCATGCTGGTGCGGAAGATGGTGCGTAGCACTCGGCTGGCTTTCTCGTCGAGCACGTTCATGGCCACCTGGCCTTTCTCTATCAGTTGTTCGAACGGGCGGGCCAGGTAGTAGTCGTCGTAGGTGAATTCGGATTCCTTCAGCTTGCCGTCGGTATAGGTGCCCATCTCGATGTCGAGGCCGCCAAAGATGGCCTCTTGAGTGTTGGTGGCACCGCCCCAGTCGCTCACGAGGGCGCCGTCCCATTTCCATTCTTTCTTCAGGATGCCGTTCAGCAGTTGGTCGTTGTGGCAGCAGTGCTGGCCTTTCCACAGGTTGTAGGATCCCATGATGGTCCACACATGTGCCTCGTCGACGGCTTTCTTGAACGGATGGAGATAGATTTCGCGCAGGGCTCGCTCCGACACGTTTACGTTCACGCTGAAGCGGTCGGTCTCCTGGTCGTTCAGCACAAAGTGCTTCAGACAGCAGGCCACGCCGTTCTGCTGGGCGGCCTTGATGTAGGGCACCACCATTTCGCCTGCCAGATAGGGATCTTCGCCCATGTATTCAAAGGCGCGTCCGTTCAGTGGCGTGCGCTGAATGTTGACGCCGGGGCCCAGCATGATGTCTTTTCCCCGGAAGGCAAACTCTTCGCTCACGCAATGGCCGTAGAGACGGGACAGGCTGCGGTTCCAGGTGGAAGCAAGGCACGTGAGCGAGGGGAAGGCCACGATGGAGTCGTTGGTCCATCGGGCGGGGCTCCATGCGTTCCACTCCAGCTCTTCGCGCACTCCGTGAGGCCCGTCGTCCATGTTCAGCTGGCGTATGCCCAGCCTGGGCACACCAGCCGACGTGAACTTGCTCTGTGCGTGCAGCAACTTGATCTTTTCGTGGGTGGTCATGCGGCTGAGCGCATCCTTCACTCGCTCTTCGATGGGGGCCTGTGGGTCTAAGTAGACTTGTGCTTGCATGCTTGCTGTCGTTGCAAGCAAAAGGAATGATGCCAGAATTAGTTTCTTGTTCATAGGGGGTAAGGAGGGGGGGTAAATGTAATAATATCGGCAAAGTTACGAAAGAAAATGAAAATTGCAAACAATTGTGATGAATAATTACGGGGAAATGTGTAATTTTGCACGGATGATGAACGACAAGCAACAAACGTATGCCGAGCTGTTGCCCCAAATCGCAGCACTCGTTGAGGGCGAGAAAGAGGAAATGAGCGTGCTGGCCAACGTGGCTGCTGCACTTCACACAGCCCCGCTGGGCTTCTGGTGGACGGGCTTCTACCTGGTGCGCCAGGGTGAACTGCGGCTGGGCCCGTTCCAGGGGCCTGTGGCTTGCATGCACATTGGCCGAGGGCGCGGTGTGTGCGGCACCTGCTGGCAACGGGAACAGACGGTGATCGTGCCCGATGTGGAACAGTTTCCGGGACACATAGCCTGCTCGGCGGCCTCGCGCTCGGAAATCGTGGTGCCTGTGAAGAATCGGAATGGCGCGGTGGTGGGGGTGCTCGATATTGACAGCAAGGAGCTCTCGGCTTTCGACAAAACCGATCAGTACTATCTGGAACAAGTGGTCGCGCTGGTCGGCAAGACGGTATATGTTGCCCATTGAGCAGTTTTTTTGTTTGCAAAGTATTTGTATGTTCGAAATAATTTGTAACTTTGCAGCCCGAAAAATGTTTTATAGAGAAATAGCGAGAGTCATAAGATGAAATGGTGTTCATGTGGGCTGATTGCTGCCGTACTCTGTTTGTCGGCATGCATGGGCGAAAGGGCCAGAAGCGATGGCCGGGATTCTGCCGACAAGACAGGCGACTCGACAGAAGAAATAGAGGCTGCATTGGGCGACAGCCTGTCGTTGACGGATGAAGCCATGCCAAAGGCTGCCGACGAATTGTTTGACGACTTCATCTTCAACTTTGCCTCCAACCACCGGTTGCAACTGGAGCGCATCAGTTTTCCGTTGCTGGTCAACTCGGGACAGAAGCAGGAGCGAATTGAACGGGGGCAGTGGCAGATGGACTATTTCTTCATGAACCAAGACTTCTACACGCTTATTTTCGACTCGCCCGAACAGTTGGAACTGGTGAAGGATACTGCCATCAGCGAAGCCATCGTAGAGAAAATATTCCTGGACAAGAGTTTCGTGAAACAATATCTTTTCAGCCGGAAAACTGGAAGATGGATGCTGGATGAAGTGCGCAACCAGACGCTCGGCCACAACCACAATGCCTCGTTCCTCACGTTCTATCAGCACTTTGTTGCCGACTCGCTGTTTCAGCGGGCCAGCCTGGCCAGCCAGATTGCCTTTTCGGGGCCCGATCCAGATGATGACTTCAACCAGATAGAGGGCATGATAACGCCCGACTTCTGGGAGGCGTTTGCGCCAGAGTTTCCGTCGCACATGCTATACAACATTGTCTATGGCCCACAGAAGGCATCGGGCACTGAAAAAATACTGGTGCTGCGCGGCATTGCCAACGGACTGGAAGTGGAACTGACTTTCAAACTGCTGAACAACAAATGGATTTTGACAAAACTGAATACCTGAATGAAGGACATTTCCAACTATAGTCTTCTTCGTCACAACACCTTTGGCATCAAGGCTTCGTGCAGCCGCTTTGTGGAGTTTGCTTCGGTGGAAGAGGGCTTGCAGGTGGCCGACCTGGTGCGACGTGAAGACATGCCTTTCCTGATTATCGGAGGGGGGAGCAATCTGCTGCTCACTCGCAATTTCAATGGTATCGTGCTGCGTTCGGCCATCAGCGACATTGCCGTGCAGACTTTCTCGAACCACAGTTTGGTGAGAGTGGGAAGCGGCATGGAGTGGGATGGCTTTGTTTCGTGGTGCATAGACCACAATCTGTATGGTGCCGAGAACCTGTCGCTCATTCCTGGCGATGTGGGGGCTTCGGCTGTGCAGAACATTGGCGCCTACGGTGCAGAAGCCTGCGACATTATTGATAAGGTGGAAGCCATCAGAATAGCCGATGGCAAGCTGGTGGAGATTTGTGCTGAGGACTGTGCCTACGGTTACAGGCAGAGCCGTTTCAAGCATGAATGGAAGAACAGATACCTTATCACTCATGTGGTGTTTCGGCTCAGTAATGATTTTTCGCCACGGCTTGATTATGGCAATCTGCGGGCAGAGTTGCAACAGCAGGGCATAGACCAGCCCACAGCCAGGCAGTTGCGCAGCGTCATCATCGACGTGCGTCGCCGAAAGCTGCCCGACCCGCATGTGTTGGGCAATGCGGGCAGTTTCTTCATGAATCCGGTGGTGGGGCGTGCAAAATATGAGCAGCTGCATAGCGAATATCCGCAGATGCCACATTACAGCATTGACGATCAGCACGAGAAGATTCCTGCAGGATGGCTCATTGAGCAGACCGGTTGGAAGGGACGCTCGATGGGAAGGGCTGGCGTTCACGATAAACAGGCACTGGTGCTGGTGAACCTTGGTGGTGCCACAGGGGCTGAGGTGGTGGCGCTATGCAATGCTGTGAGGCACGATGTGCAGCAGAAATTCGGCATTACGATTGAGCCAGAGGTGAACATTGTTTGACCAATGCAAGAAAAAGAACAACCATGCAGATAACATTTCTTGGAACGGGCACCTCATGTGGAGTCCCTGTTATAGGCTGCCAGTGCAAGGTGTGCCAGAGCAGCGATCCTCACGACCACAGACTGAGATGCTCTGTTCTGGTGGAGACGGAAACAACGCGGCTGCTCGTTGACTGTGGCCCCGACTTTCGACAGCAAATCATGCCACAGCCCTTTCGTCGCATTGACGGTATACTGGTGACCCATGCTCACTACGACCACATGGGAGGCATGGACGATGTGAGACCCTACTGCCAGTTTGGTGAAATCAATGTCTATGCCGACGCCTTGGCATGCGAAGGCATGCTGCAGATGCTGCCTTACTGCTTTGCTGAGCACCGCTATCCAGGCGTGCCTGCCATCGGGCTGCACGAAATCAAGGCCGGACAACCCTTTGATATTGGCGACATTGGCGTGATGCCCATCCGCGTGATGCATGGGCAAATGCCTATTCTGGGCTTTAGGTTCGGGAACTTTGTCTATATCACCGACATGAAAACAATTGACGACGACCAGTTGCTGTTGCTCCAGGGCGTCGACACGCTGGTGGTCAACGCACTGCGTTTCGACAATCCCCACCATTCACATCAGTTGGTGGCCGATGCCATCGGCTTTGCGCGTAGGGTGGGGGCGCGTCGCACCTTGCTCACCCACATGTGTCATGATGTGGGGTTGCATGAAGAGGTCAATCGCCATAGGCTTCCGCAGGGTGTTGAACTGGCTTTCGATGGTATGAAATTAACGCTTTGAGGTTAAGAAATGTTATGAACTGAAAGTTTTTCGCTTGATTTCTTGCAGGAATGATATAAAATGCGTAATTTTGCAACGTGTTTTTCATAGTATTAGATTTAAGGTTAACAAAGGTTGGAGTACAGCGGTACTCCTTTTTTTGTGTTTATACGCCATGTTCTATCATGAGACGTATTTCGTCGTAGCTAACCTCTGGTGGACAGAGAGTCTTGATGGGCGTCAAGCCGTTGGCCGTGCCAATCTTGCCAACGACCGAAGCAATGGCCTGCTGATGCTCGGGCGGCACGAGATCGTCAAAAGCGACCTCGCCCGAGCTGACATAGCGTGCCAGATGGCTTGTTATGGTGCCCAGTGTCAGGCTGCGCTCATGGGCAATAAGGTCGGGCTTCATGCCTTGCCGATAGAGTTGCAGACTAACTTCCCACGTTTTGGGCTTGGGCTCTTTCTGCCCTTTGGGCTTGTGCTCGCGCTTTGGCTTCAGTGTTGCTTCGTCGATGGCATCGAGTGTCGACATTTGCTTTTCTTTCAGATAGTTGGTCACGGTGAAGCCTTCCTCAGAAATCTTGGTGAGCAGATAGCGGCGCGAAAGCCATGTCTGCCGTTCGTCGGGCAGCGCATTGCCCAG
>CACXUV010000019.1 GCA_902770845.1 uncultured Prevotellaceae bacterium | reverse complement strand
TCTTTATGGTCTGGCTGGCCAGTTGACCATTCAGCCAGAATACCAGCGTAACTACATCTATGCCGACGGCAAGCGTGACGTTGCTGTGATTGAATCTGTTTTGAAAGGTTATCCGCTTGGACTCATCTACTTCAATAAAGTGGATGGTGGACGTTTGGAAGTTCTTGACGGTCAGCAGCGTATTACATCGCTGGGGCGTTTCCTAAAAAACAAGTTTGCTGTTAAGATTAACGGACTGGAGCAGATATTTGACGGACTCGATGAGGGCAAGCAGCAGAAGATTCTGCAAACAAAGTTGCTGGTCTATATTTGCGAGGGTGAGGGCGAACATGCCGAAGAAGAAATCAAGGAATGGTTTAAGACAATTAACATTGCAGGCATTCCGCTTAATCATCAAGAGGAATTGAACGCTGTCTTTAGTGGACCATTTGTTACGCTTTGCAAGGCTGAGTTTAGCAATTCACAAAACGCAAATATTCAGAAATGGGAATCGTATGTGAAAGGCCCTGCTAACCGCCAGATGTTCTTGGCTACAGCTTTGGAATGGGTTAGCAAGGGGAATGTGGATGGCTATATGTCAGTCCATCGTCGCGACGAGAACATTAACGAGATTAAGACCTACTTCAACACCGTTATTGATTGGGTGGATAGCAAGTTCGATGATGTATATGATGAAATGCAGGGGTTGAATTGGGGCGAACTTTACGAGCGCTTCCATCACTTACCTTTGAATCACTCTGAATTGTCGGCAAAGGTTTATGAACTGATGCACGATGATTTTGTGACTAATCGCCGAGGAATCTTTGAGTATGTGCTGGGTGGCTGCCAGGAAACAAAACTGTTGAATGTTCGCCTGTTCGACAAACCCACGATGCGCAAGGTCCCCCTACTGCGCCATCGGCCACGATGCCAACCGTCAGCGCATTTGGAAACTGGAAGAAATGGATGCCGACCATGTTACTGCATGGAGCAAGGGCGGCAGCACGGATATAGAAAACTGCCAAATGTTATGCAAGACACATAACAGGGCGAAAGGGAATAGATAAATCAATTTTTTATGGACATTTTAACTACACTCATAGAAAAGGGAACGGAATTAAAGAAGAAAATATCCAAGAGCCGAAATAAAGTCGTAAGCAATTCCCTAAAAGACGAAGTTTCTATTTGGAAGAATCAATGTGTTTTATATGTTGATTCCCTAAAAATAAGCAAGTCCATTCAAGCAAGATTCAATACTGCAGCTATCATCTTGGATTATAATGGCCATTATGACTTTCAGCGCATTGATGAAATGCTCAACTTTCTAAAAGCATTACAGCCTCAAGACGCAGATTCTATTACTGTAAACACGAATTCTCCTTCTAAAAGCAACAAGGTTTTTATTGTTCATGGACATAACAGAGCCTTAAGAACGGAAGTTAAAAACGTACTACTCGAAATAGGGTTAAAACCTGTAGTTTTAAGTGAACAAGCTAATGGTGGTAAAACCATTATTGAAAAATTTGAAGAATATAGCGGAAAGGTCAATTTCGCAATAATTCTAATGACGGCTGATGATGAAGGAAAATCTCTGAAGGAGAAAGAGCACCATCTGAGAGCAAGACAAAATGTTATTTTAGAGATGGGTTATTTTATAGCAAGTTTGAAACGTTCAAATGTATTCCTTTTATTAGAAGATAATATTGAACTGCCAAGTGACATCAATGGAGTTGGCTATGCTTCTATAAATGATAATTGGAAAATCATGTTAGTAAAAGAGCTGAGAAATTGTGGGTATAATGTAACTGCAGATAATTTGAATTAAGACAGATATGGCAAAGAAGTATAATCGCATCATGTTAGGCCGTGCTGGTCGTTTCGCCAAGATGTGCCGTGAAGAAGGATATATCGGAGCGAACTTTGATATTAAGAAAGACCTTTCAAGTTCACTTCCCGAAAATTGGCGGAAGTTTAACGAAGAAACTATTCCGCTATGGCTTGAAAGTAATCCTGGTAAAACTAAAACAGCTGCTGGTGTAGCCTGTGGTTTCTTGTGGACGATAGCCAAAGGGTTGCAGATTGGTGATGTTGTCCTGTGTCCGTCTGGCGAAGGCACTTACTATGTCGGCACAATAGCAGGCGATTATTACTATGTCCCAAATACTGACCTTCCACATCGTCGAAAGGTGGAATGGAGAGACAAGGTGATTCCACGCAAGAGCATGTCGCAGAAACTGCAAAACTCAACAGGTTCAATAGGTACTTGTTGCGACATTACTCGCTATGAAGAAGAAATAGAATCGCTGATTACTGGCTCAGTAGCAGTGGTGACAATTGAAAAGAAACAGGATCCAGAGCCAGCAAAGAGTTTTGACGAGCGGTCACTTCATAAGTTGTTCTGTAGCTATCTTCGCACTCGCAGCATTTATGCAAAAACTATCTTCCACGAGAAATCATCGTCAAGAGTAGATTCTGCACAGAAGTGGGTGCATCCAGACATTGTAGGCGTACAGTTTGAGGAATTCAAGAACGATGCCACATTATCATTACTTAAAGCCACAGAACCTAAAGAAACAGTCCATCTGTATTCCTATGAACTGAAAAGGAAAATTGAATCAGATTATCAATTGAAACAATACTATTTCCAAGCACTATCTAATTCCAATTGGGCAAACTTCGGCTATCTGGTTGCCTTTGAAATTAACGACGGACTTGACGAGGAAATGGAGCGACTGAACAATGCGTATGGCATAGGCATCATTCAAATGCAAGATGGCAATTGGACGAATCTTTATCCTGCACGTGAAAAGGCTCTTGACTATAACACGATAGAGAAGCTGAACAACCTGAACCGTGATTTCTGCACATTCATTGACAAAATATCGAAAGTGCTTAATGCGCCAGAGAAGTATATCAAGGAAGCTAAAGACTCTTTTGAATCCATTTGCGACAAGATCTTTGAGTCGGACGAAGAACAAGAGAGATATTGCAAGGAACATAATATACCGTTCTAAAAACTAGTATGGATATTAAAGATTTTATAGAAGAGTCGCTGCTACAAATTGTAGATGGTATAGCGAATGCCAATAAGTCATTGGGGGCGAGAGGTTCATATATTCCAAATAAGGATATCAAAGGAGAAGAGGGATATTATGATACTTCTGTTCTTGCTCACGTAAATGGGGTGGAACATTATCTTAAAGTTGATTTCGACATTGCTGTTATCGTTGATGAGAGCCAAGATATTCATTTAGGTGGTGAAGCAGGTACAAAAGGAGCTTCACTCAAGGTCGCAAAAATTATTGAAGCAGAGTCTGGATTAGAAGCTAAGGCCGAAGGAATCTATGAATCAGGACTGAAACATGAAGTAGTCCATAGGATAAAGTGCAGTATTCCCCTTGCTTTGCCAGAAAAGAAATAACGATAATGTTTTTTTATTATCTTTGCAAGCGAAATATGAGTAAGATAACTGCGAAAGAGTGCCAGAACGTTGAGTATAAGCGGAGCTGGAAGGATGAATACCTGAAGTGGATTTGCGGATTTGCGAATGCACAAGGAGCCACCATGTTCTTTGGTGTAGATGACGATTTGGAACTGCATGGACTCCAGAATGCCAAGAGGCTGTTGGAGGACATTCCCAACAAAATCACTACGACTATGGGACTGGTGGTGGACGTTGACCTGCATGAGCAGGATGGATTGGACTACCTTGAAGTGACGATTGTTCCTTCTAATGTTCCCGTTAGTTATAGAGGCAAGTACTACTACCGTTCTGGCAGTACACTACAGGAATTGACAGGAACTGCGTTGACAGATTTCCTGATGCGCAAACTGAACATCACATGGGACGCTGCTACGGAAAAATCGGCAACAGTAGATGACATTGACCCTGAGGCGGTGAAGTATTTCCTGAATGCCGCTATTCGTGAGGGAAGAATCAACAAGTCTGCAAGAGACCTCAGCACAGACCAACTGTTACGCAGGCTCCACCTTATCAATGAAGAGAACGGACAACTGACTCTTGCAGCCCTTTTGCTATTCGGAAAGGATGTTGAACGGTGGAACATGACTGTTGCTTTTCGGCTTGGTCGGTTCGGAAACAGTCAGGCAGATTTGATACTACAGGATAGAATCGTTTGTCCACTGATAGAAATGCCAGATAGAGTGATAGAGACTTTGCGTAGCAAATATCTCGTCTCGCCAATCCACTATGAAGGACTACAGCGCAAGGAACCGTTAGAAATTCCAGAGGAAGGACTGAGAGAAATGCTCTGTAACAGTCTGATTCACAAAGACTATACAGGTACTTTTATACAGATGAAGGTGTTCGACGACCATATCACGCTGTGGAACGGTGGAACTTTGCCTCCAGGTTATACGGTAGAGATGCTGATGGAACCGCATGAGTCACACCCAAGAAACCGACTAATGGCTAACGTGTTCTATCTTGCAGGATTCATTGAAGCATGGGGGCGTGGCTATGAGAAGATACGTGAGTCATTTGAGAAAGATAAGCTGGAAGTTCCCGTGTTCGAAGAAGTGCGGGGCGGCATGATGGCTACGATAAAGCGTGAGAAGTTTATGGCGATACAGGCAAAAGGCGGTGACGTAGAAAACGGCAAAGATGTCGTAGATAATGTCATAGACAGTGTCGTAGAAAAACTATCTGAACGTCAGTTGGTTATATACAAAACGATTAGAAAGTCTGTCATAGATGGTGTCGTAGAAACGGCAAGTTCCATAGCAAGCAAGATAAAACTCTCCCCTCGCACCATTCAGCGTGACCTAACACGCCTCAAAGATTTGAATGTTATCAAACATGAGGGGCCAGACAATGGAGGATATTGGGTCGTTCTAATGGATTTGAATGTGTAGGGATTATTAACCCAAGTTTGACCCGTGTGTCAAACTTGGGTTAACTCATTCTGCCTGTTGAGATGCAAGAGCAAGACTTATCACGTCTTTGGCTAAGGCGCAATAAGTTTGTGCCAACAAATGCAACATTTCATGATGCTTTCAGGAAATGTTTCCTTTTTACTCTGAATATGGGTGCAAAACTAAAAACATCAATACTGATAGAAGCTCCATTGCTGCGTGCCACTGCTCAGCACCAGACGGTCGCCATCAGCCTTGTCGATGTGCAACCGCACATTGGCAAAGGGACGCATGCCAAACGTTTGCTCCACCAAGGCGGTGTCGGATGCAAGGCCCTGCACCGAGTAGCACTGCATGAACAGACTGTCGCCCCGGTGCTGGAACGATCCGTAGACTTCGCCTTCGCCCATGCTCTTGAACAACAGCAGCGAGCCCGAAAAGCTCAGGTATTTCGTGTCGCTTCCCTCCATGCGCCACTGGCCAAACAGGTCGCCGGCCTCGCCGCCTTCCTGGCAGGAAGCCGTGAGCAGCAGTCCAAGGAGCCAAAGCAGTTTAGAGAATCTTGCCATGGAAACCAATTTTTATGTTGAAGGTGGAACAGTCGCCGTAGATGTTGCCCTTGTCGAAGGCATAGGCAGCACTGAGCCGCCAGGGCCCATGGCTGTACTGGCCCTGCAGCATGGCATCGAACGAGTGGTGCCTCACGGGCAGCGGTGCATGATAGGTGCCCCACCCTTCGCGGTAGGAGCCCTTCAGCAGGTAGCTGAGGTGGGGGCTCAGTTCGCCGCTCACGCCCAGGTGCCATGCCTTCACGCGGTTGTCGCGAAAGGCCGTGTAGCCGTCTTTATTATAAATAGGTGAGGCAATGAGCGGGTTGCCAATCGTCATGCCATAGCTGGAATAGCCATCGTAGAACAGGTGGTTGTAGTAGTCGTCGGCCCCCGTCACGTAGTCGTTCACCTGGCTGCTCAGCGGTTCAGGAAAGTCGCGGCTGTCCCAGTGCAGGGGTCCCGACTGGTTGGTGGTCTGGAAATATTCGGCCACCACCTCTCTCACTGGCTGCACGCCCTGCGTCTTGTTGGTGTATTGCAGTCCCCACAGGCCGTCGGCTCCATTGCCTTTGCGAATGCCCGACCCGTCTTCGAAGGGGTTGTCCAGATAAGCCTGCAACAGGTGGTCGCGGTCTATGTTCCAGCCCAGCTGCACGGTCATCATGCCCACGTGGTTGCCGTAGATCCAGTCTTCCATGTTGTCTTTCTTGTAGTAGTCGCCGTCGCCAAAGGGCAGGAACACGTTGAACATGGCCTTCAGCCCCGACGGTTTCTTCTTGCCCACCATCTTGCCGTCCACCTTGCTGTAGCCCGTTCCGCCAAACTGCACGGCATGGTCCATGCCCGCGATGAAGAAGAAGCGCTTGGTGGGGTTGGTGCGGAAGTAGAGGTATTTCTGGTGATAGAGCACCTGGGTGGCATAGACGCTGTTCACGCCTGGTGCGCGGCGAAACATGTCTTCATGATAGTCGCTGTCGCCAAAGCGGCCATAGCCGCAGTCCAGGCTCACCTGCAGCCACTCGCGGGTGAAGGGAATGTTCCAGAAGCCATGGGTGCCCACGCGCACCTGGGGCACGGGCTTGGCATTGGTGCCCAGCACAAACGAACCACTCGACAGCTGTTCGTGGCGCAGGGCGGGCTGAATCTCGCGGCTGCCGGCCTCGATGAAGAAGGCATCGTAGCTCAGACTGACATAGCACTGCTGCAAATAGGCCCGATGGTCGGCATGCACCGAGCCAATGGCGTCGACCACGGCCTGGGCCGTCAGCCCGTGTCCGAAGTCGTGCCGGGCTGTCACCGCAGCGCGCATCATGGCCGTGTTGGGCCGCACAGACAGGGCGTGGTAGCGGTTGCTAGCCAACTGGAAAGCCGTGTAGCGGCCCGTGCCCACCGCCGTCTCGGCCGAAAGCTCATAGGCCACGCTGGTGGCCACCGAGTCTTGAGCCCGGACAAAGGCAGAAACGAAAAGGAGAAGGGACAGTGCCGCTGTGCTTTTGTATGTCATACTTCTAAATAACGCACGCACGGACAAAAATATTGTGTGCCGCCGCAAACAAATTACGCAGGCCGCAGCGAGGCCGAAAACGACACGCCATGTAAAAATTTTTCATAGAAAAAAGCTTTCTCCCGGCACCCCCTTCCAGAACGGAAACGGGCCCTCGCAGGCCCCACCCCACGGCTTCGTGCCAGCAGTTTCCGAGACTGCTGCACGCAACGGGGCCCCCGTTGCATGCCAACGAGGGGCGAATTGCATGCCAACGAGGGCTCCGTTGAGCCGCAACGGGGCCTCCGTTGCAGGCTAACGGGGGCCCCGTTGCAAGACGAAAAGACCCCCGAAAAACGCAAGCCACTGACCATCAAGCAGATAGCAACACGCCGAAAACTGGCCCATTTCGGGCCGAAGGACTTCTTGGTTGAAAAGAACGAAACCTCAGAGGGGTGATTGTAAAAATTATTCATGCTCATTTACTATTTGACAATTTACGATTTATTGACTATTTGGTTATTGGATTATTTCGCCCCATCTGCTGACGCAAGCTAAGTAACGATTAAAAAATAAGTTTGTACGATTCGTGTTTGCTATGTAGAAACGAATTTGAATAATTGGAATAATAAGTTCACGAATTGGAATAATATTTATTCTCATTAGTTCCCAGAATTTTTTTCATTCGTTTCAAAATAATCATACCAAGTTTTTTTCATTACATAATTCGTGAAATTCTTTGCAAGCAAAGCGGCAGCGCCGAGCGCGTTTTTAATTCGTTGTAAAAAACATGAGAAACTTGAATAAGTTATTTTTTTCATGGTTACTTACTATGTTACTTTTGGTTGCTAACTATATGGTTTGCATGCGCTAAGTATCATACTTATTCCTCGGAAGTGACGTGCTTTCTATGTGTTTTTCGGCAGATGGTGAAGGCGGGGCAACCGCCGCGTGGCCCATCAGCCAGCCTCCTTCTGAAGCCTCCATCCACCTTCATATTTCCGTCCCCCTATAAGGGGGACTTCAATATGAGGTGTGAGGCTTCATCTCTTCTTTCCCGATACCGACGGGACGGGCAATGGCAAAACATTTGTCTTCTCTAACGTTTTAAGTAATAACTGAACACGAAGACACGAAGACACAAAGATTTTCTCTTCTGCGTCTTGAACTTCGTATCTTCGTGTCTTCGTGTTCAGTTAAACCGTCCCAACTTATTTTTTTACTGTTACTAAACAACAAAATTGAAAACCGTAAAATAATATAGTACATGCAGTGCCCACACAAGAAAAATATGCGCCCTTTTATTTTGATATTCATCCAAATTTTTGTACCTTTGCAGCAAACAACAAATATTAACCGTAAAAAAAAATCTATTTATGAACAAAAAGCTGAAACTTGCGGCGATGGCGCTATGCCTTTCACCGGCTGCAATGGCCCAGACCACAGACTCGCTGGGCATGAGCAGCGCAGGCGAAGAGCAGGCTTTCACCTTCTCTGAAGCACAGCTGGGCGAAGACGATGACATGTCGCAAAACGTGATCATCATCAATTCGAACAACAACATCTATGCTTCACAGGTGAGCTATCTGTTCAGCCCCATGCGCTTCCGCTACCGTGCTTTCAACCAGAAGTACAATGAGGTCTACATCAATGGCGTCGAGATGAACGACCTTGAGTCAGGACAGTTTCGCTACTCGCTGGTGGGCGGCCTGAACAGGCAGACCAACTCAAGCAGGGAAAACACACTGCCATTCGAAAACAACCACTTCGGCATGTCGGCCATGGGCGGCTCTACCAACTACAACTTCCGCCCCTCCAACTTTTCCACAGGACACTATGTGGCACTGAGCGGAGCCAACCGCAACTACACGCTGCGCGGCATGTACAGCTTCAATAGCGGCGTGCTGCAGAACGGATGGGCCTTCTCGGGCTCGCTCACCTATCGCTGGGCCGAGCGGGGCTATGTGGAAGGCACGTTCTACAACTCGCTGAGCTACTTCCTGGGAGCCGAGAAAATCCTGAACGACCAGCACCGACTGTCGTTCATGACCTGGGGCAGCCCCACCGAGCGTGCCTCGCAGGGCGCATCGACCGACGAGATGTACTGGCTGGCCAACGACCGCTACTACAACCCCTACTGGGGATATCAGGACGGGAAAATACGCAACTCGCGCGTGGTCAACGACTTTCAGCCCACCGCACTGCTGACGTGGGACTGGAAAATAAGCGACCGCACCAAGCTGGTGACGTCGCTCACGGGCCGCTACTCCATGTACAAGGGCACCAAGCTGAACTACGACGGCGAGAACCCGCAGCCCGACTACTGGAAGAACATGCCGTCGAGCTACTACGACGTGTGGGACACCAGCGACCAGTTTAACCGCACCGACGACGACAAGGCCAACTGGCTCACGGCCAAGAACTACATGTCGGGCTACAAGCGCGACCGACAGATCAACTTCGACCGCCTGTATCTGGCCAACCAGCAGGCCACGGCACAGGGCAAGAACGCCATGTACTACATACAGGCCAAAAACATCAACAACCTGAACATTGCCCTGGCATCGAACATCGCGCACGAGCTGAACCGCTACGCTGCCCTGAACGCCGGACTGCAGCTGGCCACCAACAAGGGCATGCACTTCCAGACCATGGAAGACCTGCTGGGAGCCGGACTGTTCACCAACGTGAACACCTATGCCCTGGGCACCTATCCCAGCAACGACCCACGCGTGCAGTACGACGTGAACAACCCCGACGGCACGGTGAAAGTGGGCGACCGATTTGGCTACGACTACAACATCCTGGTGGACCGCGCACTGCTCTGGGCCACCTACAAATATGACCGTTCGCGCCTGCACACCTTTGTGAGCGGACGCATTGCCGGCATCGAGATGCAGCGCGAGGGCAAGATGCGCAACGGCATATTCCCCAACAGCAGCTACGGCAAGGGCGAAACAGCCCGATTCCTGGAAGGCGGAGCCAAGGCCGGCGCCTCGCTCAACCTGGGCTGGGGCAACGTGGTGACACTGGGCGTGGGCTATGAGCAGAAGGCACCGCAGGCTTCAACGGCATTTGTGTCGCCCGAAATGTCGAACGACTTCGTGGTCGACCTGAAAAACGAAAAGGTGCTCTCGGCCGAAGTGGGCTACCAGCTGCAGACTTCGTGGATGAAGGCCAACATCAACGCCTACTACAGCCAGGTGAAGGACGCCACCGAGTGGCAGAACTTCTACTTCGACGACATCAACTCCTTCTCCTACGTCTCCATGACGGGCATCAACAAGGAATACTACGGCGTGGAATGGGGCCTGAACTTCAAGCTCTCCAACGCCTTCAGCGTGAAGACCATCGGAAGCATCAGCGAGGCCAAGAACACCAACAACGCCCAGGTGTGGTACATCAGCTCCAAGTATGGCACCTTCAACGACGGCAACAACCACCAGCCCGAGGTGGTGCTCAACAAGAACATGCGCGAGGCCGGCACACCGCTCACCGCACTGAGCCTCATCCTGAGCTACCACCAGAACGGATGGTACATCGACCTGAACGGCAACTACTACGACCGCATCTACCTGAGCTACTCGCCCGCCATGCGCTACGAGTCGACCGTGAAGCTGAACAACGGCTTCGACCCCACAACCCACAAGCTCATTGCCGACCTGAGCCAGTCGAAAGGCAAGGGCGGATTCATGCTCGACCTCGCCATCGGAAAAAGCCTGTATCTCAGCCACGGACGCTCACTGCGCATCAACCTGGGCATCACCAACCTGCTGAACAACCAGAACATCGTGTCGGGCGGCTACGAGCAGAGCCGAAGCGACTACTCAGTGAACAACGACGGCACCAAGAACAAGGACCGCGTCTACAAGTTCTCGCAGAATCCCAAGAAGTACTACGTCTACGGCATCAACGGCATGCTCAACGTGGCCTATCTGTTCTAAACACTTTTAACGCAAGGAGAAACAACGTATGAAAAAAATACATTATCTGATAGCAACGCTGCTGTGCGCCACCATGACGGCCTGCATGGACTTCGACTGGGACGAGCACCAGCCCAACGGAACCGAGACGGGCAACCCCTACGTGCAAGACACCAACGTGGTGAGCATTGCCGACCTGAAGAAACAGTATGCCACCGTGATCGACGCCGGCAGCTACAAGCAAGTGGACAAGACCATGGAGGTGAAAGGCGTGGTCATTGGCAACGACCTGAGCGGCAACATCTACCAGCAGGTCATCATCGACGACGGCACGGGCGCACTGGTGCTCAGCATTGCCCAGGGGGCCCTCTCGGGCGTGCTGCCACTGGGACAGGAAGTGCTCGTTGAGCTGAACGGACTCTGCGTGGGCGGCTACGGCAAGCAGCCGCAGGTGGGCACCCCCTACACCAGCAGCACCGGCAACCTGGGAATAGGCCGCATGTCGCGATTCACGTGGCAGGGGCACCACCGCTTGCTGGAGAAGAAAGCACCCATGGCACCCATCGAGTTCGACCAGTCGAAAATGAAGGACAGCAACTACAAGAAGGACTTCTGCGGCAAGCTCATGACCATCAGGAACGTGCGCTTTGCTGCCGCCGATGGAAAAGCCGTCTACGCCAGCGAGAACGACCCGCAGACAGGCGGCGCCGTGAACAAGCAACTGGTGGGCATCAACAGCAACCAACTGGTGGTGCGCACCAGCACCTACGCCAAGTTTGCCAACAAGCCAATGCCGCAGGAGGCTGTCGACATCACGGGTATCTTCACCCGTTTCAACGACACCTGGCAGATTCTTCTGCGCGACGAGTCGGACGTTGTGCCACACGCCAACTAAACAAGCATCGCTTCATTCACAATTCATCAGAACAAAATAATAATCAGAAAACAAGACTATGAAGAATTTATTCAATATGCTGATGGCCGTGGCCATCGCGGCCTGCACCTTCACCGCATGCGAAGACGTGCCAGAGCCTTATACCAACCCTTACGACCAGGCCAGCAACAATAATGGCGGCGAACAGAAGGTAGTCATCGAACCTGCCGGAACCGGCACCGAAGCCGACCCGTTCAACGTGGCCGCAGCACTGGCAAAGTGTGCCGAAGTGGGCGAAACGGGCACTGCCGAAAATGTCTACGCCGTGGGCATCGTGACGGCCATCAAGGAGATTTCGGCCCAGTATGGCAACGCAGAATTCACCATCAGCGACGATGCTGCTGGCAGCAACGCCCTGACCGTGTACCGTGCTTACGGCCCCAACAACCAGAAGATTACCAACGAGAACCTCATCAAGGTGGGCGACAAGGTGGTGATTTGCGGCAAGTTGGTGAACTTCAAGGGCAACACACCTGAGTTCACACAGGGCTGCTACATCGTGTCGATTTCATCTGGCAGCGACACTCCCACTCCTTCCACCGACGGTGGCACGCTCGAAAAGCCCTTCACCGTGGCACAGGCACTGGCAAAATGTGCCGAAGTGGGCGAAACGGGCACACCCAACGACGTCTACGCCGTGGGCATCGTGACGGCCATTACTGAAATTTCGACCCAATATGGCAACGCAACCTTCTCCATCAGCGACGACGAAAAGGGCAGCAACATGCTCACTGTCTATCGCGCCAAAGGCTTAGACAACAAGTCCATCACCGACGAGAACATCATCAAGGTGAGCGACAAGGTGGTGATTTGCGGCAAGCTGGTAAACTTCAAGGGCAACACGCCTGAGTTCACACAGGGCTGCTACATCGTGTCAATCAATGATAATGGTGGTAATGGTGGTGGTGGCGACACGCCTCAACCCAGTGGAAACACCGGCACGCTGCAGAACCCATTGACGGCCTCACAGGCTTATGACGCCGTGGCTGCCATGAGTGCCGACGTGACTTCGACAGCCGACTACTACGTAAAAGGCAAGATTTCAAGCATCAAGTTCACATTCAGTGCTGAGTATGGCACTGCCACCTTCAACATCACCGACGGCACCAAGGAGTTCACAGCCTACAACTGCTACTACTTTGGCAACAAGTCGTGGGTTGAGGGCAACACACAGATCAAGGTAGACGACGAAGTCATTGTTTGCGGCAAGGTGGTCAACTTCAAGGGCGGCACTCCTGAGTTCGCTGCCAAGCAGAACTACCTCGTTTCGCTCAACGGACAGACCAGCGACGGCGGTGGCAGCGCTGTTACGCCCGACGACCCCACACCTGGAAACGCTGGCGTTGTGAGCGGCAACACCATCACTATCGATGCAGAAAGCTTTGGCTTTGCTGACAAGGGCGCTGCAACATCGGTCACACTGAGCGATGGTACGACAATCACCTTCGACAAGAACACTGGCTCGACGGCCCCTACATATTATGCAGGAACCTATGCTTCGGTGCGCGTTTATGCCAACAACACCATCACAATTGCTGCCAAGAAGAACATCAAGAGCATCAACATCACGACAACCGATCCTTATCAGTCAGACAAGTATAACGGCAGTGATGGCGCCTATGCCGAAGGCGGTTCTACGAAGGTGAACATCAACAAGGAGAGCGACACCAAAGTTTCATTCACCGGGTTGAATGCCTCTACAGTGAAAATCACAAACTATAACGAGGCAAACGCCAAGAATCAACTGCGCATCAGGGAACTGACCATTACTTACGCAGAATAAATTGGAACAGATGTAAGTAGAACAAATAAAAAGGCCGCAAAATCCATCGCGATTTTGCGGCCTTTTTCTATTTTCACTTCATGAACTTGCAGGCCACGCGTGTGTGACCGTCGGCTGTGGCTCGCGCCACATAGAAGCCATGAGGCAGGTGGGCCACGCTGACGCGGGCCGTGCCGTTGGCCAGGCGAACAGGCACTTGCTCGATGAGGCGTCCGTCGGTGGTGAACAGTTCCACCACTGCATGCTCCACATCCTCGCCCTTCACCAGCAGCTGCTGAGAGCCATAGCGCAGGCGGAAGCCATTGGCCGAAGAAGCCAGCGTGGACTTGATGCCCGTCTGTTGCTCGTAAGCCTCCTTCATGGCTTCCTGGTCTGTCAGTTGGGCATAGCTGCTCATCACATTGGCACCGGCAATGGTGGCCACATCCAGGCTGTAGACAGCTGCCGTGCCGTCAGGATAGCGGCCCACAGTGGTACGGGCATCATGGGCGCCGTAGTAGAAGGCGTCCTTCCAGCTCTTGTCGGCTGCCATGAGCTGCAGCACGCCACCGTCGCCGTCAATCTTGAACGAGGCATGCAGCCCCTGGCTGGTTGTGGCCCGCTTGTTGTCGCACCACACCAACAGATGGCCGTGGGCAGGAATCTTGGTCTGTGCCTGCGTGCTGCCCTTGGTGATCATGTACTTCTCAGGCATGCTGAGATTGTCGGTCAGATACATGCCTTCCACATCCACTTCCTCGTCGGTGGTGTTGTAGAGCTCCAGCCAGTCGCCCTTCTTGCCGTATTCGTCAATATAAGTGTCGTTGGAACCGCTCACCTCATTGATGCGCACAGGAGTCATGCCCTGCTGCAGGCGTTCCTGGTCGGTGAGCGCACGGAAATAAGCCTGCAAGGCGACGTCTGACTCAGGCATGTCGATTTCAGCCGCAGTGGAATAGAAGTCGGTGGCCACCGAACTGGTTGTCAGAGACAATGATGCCACCCAAAGAATGTCCGAAGAACGGGTGGACTCGTTATGAACCTCTACAGCAATGGTGTTGCTGCCTTTGTGGAACAGCTCTGCAGGCAGACGCATGGAACCTGCATCGGGATTGCCCTGGGCATAATGGAGCGCATAAGTGTTATAAGAAGGAGTGCCGTCGGGCATGTTGTAGCGGCCTGCCTCGTTGCCGTTCACGTAGACCACGAAGCCATCGTCGGCCTGATAATCGAGCACAAACTCGTCGGAAGCCAAAGGAGCCTGAGAGAGCTGCACACTGGTGCGGAAATAGAACACGTCCTTCTGTGCATAGCTCAGCTGTGTGCTGGCCTGCACGTTCGGATTGTTATAGCCCAAAGGTGCCTTGCCCTTCTTCCAGCCGTTCTCAGAATAGGAAGGCGACTGCCAGTTCCTGCCGTCGAGCGAGCCCTGGTCGTAATAGCTCCACTGCGCGTCACGGCTCAACAGCGTCAGTCCCGTAGTTGAGGGTGTGGCCCAGCCTTGGAACACATAGCCCGCAGGAGCAACGGCCTTCAGTTTGGCAGGCGCAAAGAGGTAGCCATTGAACTGGCCCGTGGGCACCTTCATGTCGTTGACCAACAGCACGCCGCCTTCCACGTTGCTGCTCAGCCTTGCCCAATGGGCATTTGAATTGGAAAGCCTCATCGAACGATAGTTCACCAGGTCGCTCACCATGGAGCTCATGCGGCCATTCAGGTTGTTGATAAGACTATTGGCAGTGTTCCAGGGCGACTCCCAACGCTCCAGCTGCATGGCAGGCGTCACGCGGTCGGCCATCTGGCGAATGATGGCTTCGGCACGCGCTGCCTCATAGACGCTGCCGCCCATCATGCAATAAGCATCAATGAACTTGCGACGGAAAGTGTTGTTGGTGAGCATGTTCTTGAACAAAGTGACGAAACGAATGGAATCGGTGCGACGACCCAGTTCAACGGGATAGAGCTGATCGAACTGATAATACTCTTTCCCCATGAACTCATTGATGGCATTGGAAACACTGAACACGCCATCCAGATCGAACACCACAAAACGATATTTGCCATGATCCTGATGGCGGAAGCCTTTCGTGTTGTTCTGCGGCCAGTCCCAGTTGCGCAGATAGAACTGAAGAGCCATGTAGTTGGCATATTCATCGACATCGAGAAGATTGCGAATCTCGCTGTAGGTTTCTTCATTGACAGCATTTTCGGAAAGTGCCACCAGGTCTTCGAACGACTGGCGGGAGCCGCATTTCTGAATGTAGCCTGAGTCGGGATCAATCTCGAACTGGTCGATCTCTTCGTCGTCCCAGCCATAGTTGGCATACACGAAGTCCTTGTTGTTAGGTTCGCGCACGTTCAGCACGCCCATGTATTCGCCGTTGACAAACTCATGCACAGGCTCATAGCTCTGAAGGTCAAGATTCAGTCCGGCCGACTGAGCAATCATCTGCAAGGCCGGATCCTTGAAACGGCAGTTGTTGTCGTTGCCGCCATTGCGAATCTGCAAAGTCTTGTTGCGCAGATAGGGCTTTTGAGTGAAGAAGGGATAAAGCAGGTTCTTGTCGCCGCCCAGCTCCTTGTTGCCCTTCAGCTTGAACGCCCTGGGCAACCACTTGCGGCTCCATCCGCCACACATCTCCATGTTCACATCCTGATTGAACACCATTTCGCCATCCTTGATGTAGGAGAAGTTCACGGGGCGCTGCCAGTTCATGAAAGTGTTCCACGGGGCGGCATCGCCATGACCAGGCACGCCATTGGTGCCTTGCACCATGACACCCATCTCGTTGCTGTACAAATGCTGGTCGTTGCCAATGACCGAAACAACGGGCAGGATGTAGCCCGCATTGTCCTGAATGTAGGAACGGGTGGTGACACGCGAGGCCAGCTTGCCATTGGCAAAGAGGCGCAAGCGCAGGTTGGTGGTGTTCGAAAGCCTGAAGATGCCGGTGGAAGACGTCTGGCCATTCTGCAACGTGGGCACCGAACCGTCGAGCGTGTAACGCAGGGTGGTGCCTGCAGGAATGGTGGCCGTGACGGTGAGATTGCCAGTAAACAGTCGCGAGTCGGTATCGACCAATGGAGCAGCCAACTGCTCGGTGGCAAAGGTGGAGGTGGCATTCGTGGCCTCT
Source organism: uncultured Prevotellaceae bacterium (assembly GCA_902770845.1). GTDB lineage: Bacteria > Bacteroidota > Bacteroidia > Bacteroidales > Bacteroidaceae > Prevotella. The sequence goes on along the minus strand of CACXUV010000019.1, from coordinate 15,111 downwards.
GGCGTTGGCATGGAGGTGAGCCCCCACTCTTCGCCACCATCGGTCTTGCGCGCATAGCTGTTGCGTTCGCCTGTCGAAGGATATGCCTGGCTGGCTATCACATTGCCCAAAACATCTGTGATGAAAATGCTTCCGCCTTCCACATCGAGCTTGAAGGGCGCATTCTGCGGAGCAAGGTCGTTGCTGTCGAACCAAATGAGCTTATAGCCCCTGGCGGGCAGAATGCCTGCCGCAGTGGCTATGCGCCACTTTTTCAGGTTCTGGGCATCGTCGCTGAGATAAAGGGTCGACAGGGAAACACTCTTGCTGGTGGGATTGTAGAGTTCCATCCAGCCATCGAAATTATAGGCAGGGCTCACAAAGTCGTCTACGTTGGAAGGCATGATTTCGTTGATGACAACCGAACCGGCCTGCAACTGTTCTACCGAAACGCTAACAGTGACGCTCTTCGAAATATTGGAGCCATCGGTCGTGGTGGCAGAAATAACAGCAGTACCGGGATTCATGGCCGTGACCAGACCGCTTGCCGAGACGGAAGCCACACTGGCGTTGGTTGACAACCATGCCAGTTTCTTGTTCTTGGCATTGGCCGGACTGATCATTGCTTCAATCTGAAGGGTCTCGCCCACCAACAGTTGCGTACGGTTGGCATGCAATTCCAACAAGGCGACAGGCAGGTTTTCGTTGCGGAACAATTCATGAGCCTCCTTGCTGTCGCCATAATACAATAAGGTGAAATCGTCGAAGAGCGACCAGTCTTCGGAAATGAGGGCTGTTTTTCGCACGCCAATGGTCAGTTCGCCCGAATCGTCGACCTCCACCAACACCTTGTTGTCATAAAAGCCCTTTGAATGCATATAATATTCAGCTGCCTGCATGTTGTTGGGAATATAGTAGGTGGTTTCCAGCTCAGCATCCCACACGCCAGACTCTGCACCGACACCAAATCTTGTGGTGTTTTGTGCCGAGAAAGGCGACACGATGGGTTCTTCGCATGTCAGATTGCCGCAGGTGGCATAAAGACGGGCATAACGCGACTGATCGCTTGAAGCCTTATAAGCAGCATAGGCCGAATTTGACGAGCCTGCACGATAGAAAGCCTTCACACCAACGGCATAGACACCCTTGGGAAGACCTGTGAGGACCTGGTAGGTGTTGTAGGTCTTTCCGTAATGTTCAGCATTTTCCTGAGGATTGGCTGCCCCGAAGTCTGTTCCTTCCCAACCTGTATAGCGGTCATTGCCATCAAAACGGGGATTCACAATCTTGAAAGTGCAATCAGAAGGATGACCGACCGTGGCCGAAGCAACAGCCTGACTGGTGTTCCAGTCATTGATGGCTGCCTTCACTTCGTCTGTGGCCTCAAAGATTGTATAGACTGATGCTTGCTCATTCAAATAAACGCTCTTCTGCTTCGAAACATCAAGTCCCAGTTTTTCTGCTTCAACAATTGCAGCCCGAAGCTCTTCGGCATAATAATACACGTAATTGGCGTAGTCGTAATCATCATAGGCTTCTTCGGAAACCAATGCCCAGTCAATATAATGATCAGGCGTGTCTTCCAAATAAGGAGAAAGGGCCGTGGTGCCAGCCGATGCATCCAGACCCACATAGTGATTGGGCTTATAACAGTCGGTATGCGAGAACCAGCCATTGTCCCAACCAGGATTGCCATTTGCAGCTGAGGCGGCATAAAGCCGGAAGGTGTTCCCCATTTGCTGCACACCCCAGCGATAGTTTGCCTGATTATTCCAGTCCACAAACATCTGTGTTTCGGTATCGAAGAACGTCAAACGCCAGTTGTCCTGAAAGAAGTCATTGAACAAGTAGGCTCCTGGATGCTCACTATCCACCGTAAACGCCACTGGCAGTCCGTAGTCTCCCAGACTCGCCTGGGTTCCCCAATCATTGCCATTCACAAAGAATGCCTGTGCCTTGACATTATAAAGATAATAGAACTCAGCCGTCGTTTCACTTGCCACAAAGCCCAGGGTGGAACTGACGACAGGCTTTTGGCGCACCCCATTGACAATTACGCCAAAGGCACTGCTTGTGACGAGACACAAGAAAGACAGCAATAGAAGTCGAAAAAGTTTATTCATGATCATGTTGTGTTGATATTCAAGTAAAGTAGTTTTCTCGCTGCAAAGGTATAAATAAAAATGTTTACGCGTACATTTTATTTTAGATAATTTGCAAAACGAACTTTTTACATGAAAATATTTGCAAATTCGGGAAAAAGTTAGTACCTTTGCAGCCTGATTTAGTATAACATCAATTTTACAAACTGAAATGAAAAAAGGAATTCATCCCGAAAACTATCGCCCCGTCGTGTTCAAGGACATGTCCAACGGCGATATGTTCCTTACGAAGTCCACAGCAAAGACTAACGACACAGTGGAATTCGAAGGCGAAACTTACCCTGTGGTAAAAGTAGAAATCTCGAGCAGCTCTCACCCCTTCTACACTGGTAAGAGCAAGCTGGTCGACACCGCTGGTCGCGTCGACAAGTTCATGAGCCGCTACGGTAAGGCTTCGAAGAAGTAAGAGATATATACACCCAATGACTTATACGGAAGGTGCGTTCAGGGTAGTTGCATATGCCTTGACCGCGCCTTTTAAGTTTTCTGCAAGCAAATACAAGCTATGAAGCTACTCAGATTTCTTCCACTTCTGCTCCTCGTCTCGCTTCTCACAGCATCGTGCGGCGACGACGAAAACGACTATTATTTAGGGGGAAAAAAGCCTGACACGCCCGCATCTGGTAGCGACCAAAGCACCAACAAGAACAAAAACACTGGCAACATCATTCTGAGTCGGCTGGAATTTCCCAAGGCCAAGGGGGGACTCAGCGAAGTGATTGTGCACAGCACCACAAGCTATGGCGTGAACTACGCCATTGAATGGGACCATTCGCTCCGTGCACAGCGATGGACAGCCTATGCTTTCTACAAGACAAACAGCGTGACTCACTGGTCACGAGGCAACTGGGAAGGAACAGAATGGGGGGGAGATCCCTTTCAACTCGACCCCATGGTGCCTTACAGTGAACAGCCTCCGGTAAGAGGTGAGTTCAGCAGCAGCTATTATCCGGGCGGAAGCAGCGACGACTACTTCAACCGTGGACACATCTGTGCGTCGCAAGACCGGATGTGCTCCAAAGAGGTCAACGAACAGACGTTCTATATGACAAACATGATGCCGCAAGTTTATTCTTTCAATAGCGGCATCTGGGAAAAAATGGAAAAACAGGTGCGCAACTGGAACACAAACAGCTTCCGCGACACCCTTTTTGTGGTAAAAGGCGGAACCATTGACCGCGAAGAACAGATTCTTACCCGCACCAGAAACAAATTCATCGTGCCACGCTATTTCTTCATGGCACTGCTTTGCAAGAAAGGAACCACCTACAAGGCACTGGGCTTCTGGGTCGAACACCTGAACACCAACCGCAGTGGCGACCCACTGAGCATGTATGTAGTCAACATCGACGAACTGGAACAAAAGACGGGCATTGACTTCTTCTGCAACCTGCCCGATGCCACCGAAGAGATTGTTGAAAGCCAAACAGTTGAAAACATCAAAGCTTTCTGGGGGCTGAAATAATCACGAAGATACAAAACTAAATACCAACAACAATGAGAACTATTTATGATTTCACTGTCAAAGACAGAAAAGGAAAAGACGTCAGTCTGAGGGAGTATGCCAACGAAGTGCTGCTCATCGTCAATACTGCCACCAAGTGTGGTTTCACCCCACAATACGACGAGCTGGAGAAGCTCTATGAGAAATATCGTTCACAGGAGTTCGTCATTCTCGACTTCCCCTGCAACCAGTTTGGACAGCAGGCTCCCGGCACCGACGAAAGCATTCATGAGTTCTGCAAGCTCAACTTCGGCACTGAGTTCCCCCGCTTCAAGAAAGTGAAGGTAAACGGTCCTGATGCCGACCCCCTGTTTAAATATTTACAGGAGCAAAAGGGCTTTGCCGGTTGGGATATGGAGCACCCCATTGCCCACATCCTTGACGACATGCTGTCGAAAGAGGATCCTGACTACAAAGAGAAGGCCGACATCAAATGGAACTTCACAAAGTTCCTGATTGACAAGCGTGGCCTTGTTGTGGCACGTTTCGAACCCACAGAGAAGTTTGAGAATATCGAAGCTAAAATTGAAGAGTTGCTGCACTAAACCAAACCGAAGGGCTTAGAAAATGGAAACAACCAAATGCTTAATCATAGGCAGCGGACCTGCTGGCTACACAGCAGCCATTTATGCTTCGCGTGCCAACCTGAAGCCCGTGGAATACTGCGGACTGCAACCTGGCGGACAACTCACACAGACTACTGAGGTGGAAAACTTCCCAGGCTACCCACAGGGTGTCGACGGCAACCAAATGATGATGGATCTTCGCGAACAAGCAGAACGCTTCGGCACTGACATTCGCGACGGTGAGATTGTACGGGTTGATTTATCTGCACGACCCTACCACGCTTGGGATGACGGCGGCAAGGAACTGCTGTGCGACACCATCATCATTGCCACTGGCGCTTCGGCCAAATACTTAGGGCTTGACGACGAGCGCAAGTATAACGGCATGGGTGTTTCGGCCTGTGCCACCTGCGACGGATTCTTCTACCGCAAGAAGACCGTGGCCGTTGTGGGAGGCGGCGACACAGCCTGCGAAGACGCCCTTTACCTGAGCGGACTGTGCAAGAAGGTCTATCTCATTGTGCGCAAGCCATTCCTGCGTGCATCGAAAGTGATGCAGCAGCGAGTCATGGAGCGCGAGAACATAGAAATTTTGTTTGAACACAACACACTGGGACTCTTTGGCGAACAAGGCGTAGAAGGTGCCCACTTGGTGAAGCGCAAAGGCGAACCCGACGAGCAACTGGTTGACATCCAGATTGACGGCTTCTTCCTGGCTATTGGCCACAAGCCCAACACCGACATTTTCCGCGACTGGCTCGAAGTAGACGAAGTGGGCTACCTGAAGAAAATCGACGGCACACCACGCACGAAACTACCTGGTGTGTTTGTGGCTGGCGACTGTGCCGACCCCGTTTATCGGCAGGCCATTTCGGCAGCAGGAACAGGTTGTCAGGCCGCTATCGAGGCAGAGCGCTTCCTGCTGAATCAATAATCTGCCAGGCCGCTATCGAGGCAGAGCGTTTCCTGCTGAATCAATGATTTGCAGAATGCGTACTTCACAATTCGACATTTTCTTCACGTCGCGCATCGATTTGCCAAAGTGAACAGCCTGAATGGCTTTGTTTATAATACCGTGACCCACGGCCAGCACACGCTGGCCGTGGTATTTTTTTGCAATCTCATCCAAGAAATTGCGGGCACGTTCTTGCAAGGCATCAAGCGCCTCAATGTCATCAGGCCAAACCTCGTCTTTCAAATCAGGAATATAGCGGCCTGTGAAACTGCCCCAGTCGCGCTCACGCAGCAAAGCAGTCTGCACCACATCCTTGCCATGCACGGCAGCCAGAATGCGGCAAGTATCGACCGAACGCTTCAAATCGCTGGCCACGAACACGTCTATTGCAATCTTCCTGAACCGTTCTGCAAGTGCTTCGGCCTGCCTGATGCCCTCTTCGTTGAGTGCCCCTTGCGTTTGGCCTTGCATCACCATTCGGGCATTGTCCACGGTCTCGCCATGACGCACAAGATATAAAGTTGTCATTCCTTCACGTTTTTTTAGCCACGAAAATAGTATTTTTCAACAAAATATTCGTATTTTTGCATCAAAATATTTGTATTTTAGCATCAAATAAAAACAACATCGAATGAAAATACTGCAAAGTTCTTTTTTTCGCGCACTGACAGCCATCGTCGTCGGCGCATTGCTCATCAAGTATCCCGACAACACCGTAACGGGCATTGTTGTTGCCATCGGTGTACTGTTCCTGCTCTCTGGCGTGGTGTCGCTGCTGAGCTACTGGAACGCCCGGCGCCACGTCAGCGAATACACCATCTACGATGCGCAAGGTCGACAAATAGCCGGACAAGCCCCCACATTCCCATTGGTGGGCATTGGCAGTATCATCCTGGGCAGTATTCTGGCCTTGATGCCCGACACCTTCATCTCGATGCTGATGTATGTGATTGGCGCAATGCTCATTCTGGGAGCCATCACTCAGTACATGGCCATCATTACGACGCGCCGATATGGACGTGTGTCGTGGACATACTGGATTTGCCCCACCTTCATTCTGCTGGCAGGATGCTATATCATGCTGAAGCCCATGGCACCGCTTAGCACCGCCATGTTGCTACTGGGCTGGCTCAGCTTGTTCTATGGAGTTGTTGAAGCCATCAACGCCCTGCTCTTCAGCAACAAGCGCAAGCACTGGGAGCGCGAGCAGGAACAGATGGTGCAAGCAGAGGAAATCATTGAAGACGTTACTGAACCCCAGCCCGTCATCACACACCCGTAACAATACCTTCGATATAAGTTCTCAGAATATGTATGCCGGTCTTGTTGTCGCCTCCAGAAGGGATGATGAGATCGGCAAATTTCTTGGTTGGCTCAATGAACTGCTCATGCATGGGCTTCAGCACACGTTCATAGCGGTCAAGTACCATGTCTACCGTGCGGCCACGCTCCACCACATCGCGGCGAATATTGCGGATCAGCCGCACGTCGGCATCGGTATCTACAAAGATTTTCAAGTCCATCATGTCGCGCAGTTTCTTATAGTGCAGCGTCATGATGCCCTCCAGAATAATCACAGGCTTGGGCTCCACATGCACCGTCTCGGGCAACCTGTTCGAAATCACATACGAATAGGTGGGCTGCTCAATGGCCTCGCCAGCCTTCAGTTTCTTAATGTGTTCAGTAAGCAACTTCCAGTCGAAAGCATCTGGATGGTCAAAGTTGATGGCCTTGCGTTCTTCGTCGGTCATGCCGGTTGTGTCGTTGTAATAGGAGTCAAGGGGCATGATGGCTGCACAATGAGGTGGCAGCGCACTGGTAATTTTCTTTACGACGGTGGTCTTGCCCGAACCGGTTCCGCCTGCTATTCCGATAATTGTCATTTCAATTTACTATTTTCTATTTACAGTTTTCTGTTGGAACTTTTCTATTCGCCATCTTTCGGGCTTTCAAGAAACACCCGTTGATAGTATTCGGCCTTCTTTTCCACCGACATGGGATAGGCACGCGACGAACTGGGCATGCGCCAAATGCGAAGTTGGCGCTCTTCAAAACTGGTCGATGAGCACTCCCCCACCCTCGGTTCCGCCACCAAGAACTGCTGGCAGCACAGCGTTGTAGCCAACTGACCAGCCGTGACAATGGTGGTGCACCTGGGCAATTGCCTCAACATGGCATGCAGATTGGTTTGCTCCACCACCTGCAAATCTTTGTCGCTGGCTGTTCCTTTAGTACGAACAATGCGGGTGCATGTGTCGTAAAGGGCTATGCCTTGCTCCGTAAGAAACTTCTTCAGTTCCTCCAAACGGTAATGCTTGCCATCGGCGGCCACGAAATGCAGTTTGTCACCAAAGAAGATGAGCCCAACAATACGCCACATATCATTGGTGAAATTGGGGTAGTAGAAGCGCATGGACCATCGCTTTTCTGCAGGCGGAAAAGTGCCCAGCATAAGCAAACGGGCATTTTCCGGCAAAAACGGTTCAAAAGGGTGCAGCTCTTCCAACTCCAATTTTTAATCTGATCAATGTATTTCTTTCATCAAATAAATGATGGTGGGCAAATGGTCGCTGTAACCATCGAGCCATGCTCCGCCGGCATGCGTTCGCAAAGGATTTCCCTTATACTTGCCCGACTTCTGGAACAGATAATCACGACGGAAAATATCATGTTTTCTGAACTTCAGCGTGTTGTAGTCGTTCTGGCCATCCTTGTGCAGCAAACTTGGCGACATGACAATTTGGTCGAACAGGTTCCATGCCCCATCATACATCAGGGTGCCCGTGCGTTTCTTCACCAAGGTGTTATACCACGGATTATACATATCGTCAGGCCCCACTTCGCTGATTTCAGCCTTGCAGCGCAAGCCCACAGTCATGCTTTTGTTGGTGGGGTCGTCGTTCAAATCACCCATCACAATCACTTTCACCTTTGGGTCATCCTTCAGCAATGAGTCTTTCAACACCCTGACCTGACGGCCAGCACTCTCGCGATAACTGGCAGCAGAAGCCCTACTGGGCCAGTGACACACCACGATGGTGACATGTTCGCCCGACAAAGTGCCGCTCACAGTCAAGAAGCCTCGCGTGGCACGTCCTTTGTCGGCAGCCGACTCAAAGACGTAAGGCACCAGTTTCACATTGCGCACCGTGAAATACTTTGGATTATAAATCAGCGCACAGTCTACGCCACGCTTGTCGGGACCTTCCACATGACAAAACTTATAATTGCGAGCCTTCAAGGCAGGCTGATTGCACAAATCGGTCATGCAATGGCTATTCTCAACCTCACTCACGCCAATGGCCACACAGCCATAAGGCACCACGTCGGTAGCCATTTCAGAAAGCACACGCGACATGTTCTTCAGCTTGTGCTGATACTTCAGATCAGTCCACTTATTCGTGCCATCAGGCAAATACTGGTAGTCATTCTTTCCTGCGTCGTGACGAGTGTCAAACAGATTCTCGAGGTTGTAGAAACCAATGGCATGCATTTCAAATCTTCTGCCTTGCGCCTGCACGGCAACCGTTCCCATCAGGAAAAGTGCCAGAATGGTTAGGAGTTTTTTCATATTAGGTCAAGTTATTAATGCCGCAAAGTTACGACAAAAAAACGGAACTGCCAAGCAATTTCCACCTTTTTTATAATATGTGGAGACATGCCCAGGCAAAAGGGAGTGAAGTTTTTTTTACATGAGCAACCTCTCGAGCGAAGGAATCACAATGCATCCGCGACGCAGTTGCAACAGGTGCCGATCTTGCAGGTCATTGAGCACACGGCTCACATTGAGCCGTGTGTCGGCCACTTCTGTGGCCAACTGCCTCATCAGGATGCTCACCTCCTTGTGCCCTGCCGGATAGACCACATGGTCAGTGAAGAAACGAACGATGCGCTCTTCAAGCGTCTGCGGACAACGGCGCCAATACCGTTGCCAGGCACGCTGGGCACTGGCCGACAACATGTTGAGCAGGTTCAGGCGAAAAATCAGGAAATCGTCAAGCAAGCGCAACAGTTCATCCTTGCTGAGAGTGATGAAATGGCACTCGGTCAGAGTTTCCACATTGCAAGCATAGCGCAACGTGGGCCCGAAAATGGCTTCGGGCTGAACAAGCCATGGTGCCGACAGATGCTCAGCCACAGCATAGCTGCGGTCGGCTGCATGGGTAGTAAGACGCAGTGAGCCACCAATCAGGAAATACAGTTGCCGACAGGCATCGCCTTCATGGACCAGCCACTTGCCAGCCCCTGTTTTCTGAAAGCCAAAACGCGTGTTGCCAGCCATTTGCAACAGTTCCGAACGGCTCATACCCTGAAAGAGCACAAACTGTTGCAACTGGTCATAGAACCGCAGGTCCTGATGAATCATTTTTATTTCGAAATCTTGTCTTTCAGCGACGGCGAATACCATGTGGCCAGCTCGCCGTCGGCATCCGTATAAATGAAATAGGCCATCAGCTCGGCATGACGTTCGAGCACATCCTTGGCTTTCTCCAGTCCCATCACCATGAACGAGGTGGCATAGGCATCGGCCATGCCGCAATCGTTGGCCAGAACTGTGGCCGACAGCAGACTGTGCTGCACAGGATGGCCTGTCTTGGGGTCGATGGTATGGGCATACTTGCGCCCTCCCTTATAATAGAAATTGCGATAGTTGCCACTGGTGGCCATGGCCCGGTCGGTCACGTTCAGTACGGTCTGCACTTCCTGGTCTACAGCCAAAGAGTCATCAACAGGCTTGGTCACGCCGATGCGCCAGGGCACCCTGTTGGGACTCACGCCACACGTCACCACTTCGCCACCAATTTCGACCATAAAATTCTCAACGCCAAACTTCTTCAGCAAGCGGGCCACACGCTCCGTGCCATAACCCTTGGCAATGGCCGAGCAATCGAGCATAATGCGCGGATCGGACTTTTTCACTCGCCAGCCGTTCCCTGTCTGCTGAATGTTCACACCCTGATAGCCCACAAACTGGCATAAACTGTCTACCGAATGCTGGCTGGGCATGTCGCCACTCTTGAAGCCAAAGCCCCAGGCATTGACCAGCGGTGCAACGGTTATATCGAAAGCACCTTCGGTGTCCTCTGATATTTCCTGAGCCAGTTTGAACACATCAACAAACATGCTGGCCACCTCACCCCCGTCAATATCGCAGTTGCCCTGATTGATTCGTGAAATCACCGACTTATCATTGAACATCGAGAGTGCATCGTCAACCTTATGCAACTCGTTCTCAATGTCCTTCTGCAGGTTCTTGCTGCTTTGATAAGTCACATTATAAACAGTGCCAAACACAAATCCCGAGTTCTTCTGATAAGGCATCGAGCGCTGCTGCATAACAATGAAGATGGTGCCCAACACCAGCAGCAACAAGAAAGGAATTTGCCAAGCAAGGCGCTTTTTCTGTTTGTTCTCCATACAATCATTATATATCTACTCCAACATTGAACGTTGCTCCCAGTGCCGAGCTGTCTTGCAAGCCAAAGCCTGGCACATACCAGGTGTTGCCCATCAGCCCGTCGCTGTGAGACAGACGCATGCGGTATCTCACGGTCCAGCCCAGCCGCAACGGCCCTGCCACACGGGTGCTGATGCCAAAAACGCCCTCGGCCCAGTGCTGCGAGCATCGCTCGCCCACCACGTCGAAGACGGTGTTCCACTTCCAGACAGGATCTACGAAAGGCTCCCGGGCCACGTCCACCTTATAGCTGGTGAAGCCATAGCGCAACCCCACAAACACACGGTTGCCGGTGTGTTTCTTCTTCATCACGTTCACATCGACGCCCAGACGGAAATAGGGGGCCTGTGTCTTGTAGCTCAGCTTCGTCACATCGTCTACATCGTGATTGGCACGCCCATAGCCCACTTCGAGGGTGGGAAAATACTGGTCATGCAGGTTCACCACCAAAGCAGCCTCATACTGCCCACGGTCACTCAACAACAACTGGGCAGGGCCCACCACATCGACCATGACGCTGAAGCCTCGGAACAAGGGCACCGTGTCGCGTTCAAACTTCAGGAACCCTTGCGCCTGCACCGACATGCCCGCCATGAGCAGACAAAGACTAAAGAGCAGTCTTGAAATAGATATGGAAATGCTCGGTCGTAGGGTCATAATTCACGTTACGGTTGTTTATCACAATGCTGTCGATGCCACGATGGGTGCAGCGCACGCCTGTCAGCTCATGGAAGAAAGCTGCGCTGCAGTCAACCGACTCGAAGTGTGGGATGTCTTTTTTCTGCACCCATACGGTGTCAATCGCTCTGCGGCCCACGGTGTCGGTGCGCAGAAACACCAGGGTGTCTTCCTCATGCGAATAGCTGACAGGCAAGTTGAACGACGCCAGTCCCACGCCACGATTCAGCAGAACGGTATCGCCCTTTGCCGTGCGCCCCAGCACATGCAGCGTGTCGGCCAGCTTGGCTTCGCCACCATCGGCGCCGCGCAGCTTGTAGACCGTGTAGACCGTGTTCTGAATAGGACAGTCAATACTGGAGCAAGCCGCCAGCAGTATCAGCAGTAAAGCCCCGAGCGCAAGCCCCGCCATCTTCATCACCATGTCTTTCACCTCTTCAGCCCTCACAATCAGATGGTTTTCTCTATCTGATAGTCGTTACGGTTCTGCGACGAACGGCTCACCAGGTCGCCCAAGAAGCCAGCCACAAACAGCTGGGTGCCAATGAGCATCATGGTCAGGGCAATATAGAAGAAAGGCGAATCGGTGACCAGACGCTCTGGCACATCCATGGCCAGGCACCACAGCTTGCCCACGCCAATGACGAAGGCAGCCAGGAAGCCCAGGAAGAACACCAGCGATCCCAGGAAGCCGAACACGTGCATGGGTTTCTTGCCAAATGTGCTCAGGAACCACAGCGTGATCAAGTCCAGATAGCCATTGACAAAGCGGTTCCACCCCATGAACTTCGACTCGCCATACTTGCGGGCCTGGTGGTGAACCACCTTTTCGCCAATTTTGCTGAATCCTGCATTCTTGGCCAGATAGGGAATATAGCGGTGCATCTCGCCATACACTTCAATGTTCTTCACCACCTCGTTGCGATAGGCTTTCAGTCCGCAGTTGAAGTCGTGCAGGTTCTTGATGCCACTCACCTTACGGGCCGTGGCATTGAAGAGCTTCGTGGGTAGCGTCTTCGACAGGGGGTCGTAGCGCTTCTGCTTGTAACCGCTCACCAGGTCGTAGCCATCTTCCTTGATCATGCGATAGAGTTCCGGAATCTCATCGGGCGAGTCCTGCAGGTCAGCGTCCATCGTAATCACCACGTCGCCCTGTGCCTTGGCAAAGCCACAATACAGGGCAGGACTCTTGCCGTAGTTGCGACGGAACTTGATGCCATGCACATGAGTAGACTGCTGGCAAAGCTCTTCAATAATAGACCAAGAACGGTCGGTTGAACCGTCGCTGATAAAGACCACCTCATAGCTGAAGCCATGCTCTTTCATCACACGCTCTATCCAGCTGTAGAGCTCGCCAATAGATTCTTCCTCATTATAAAGAGGTACGATAACTGATATATCCATGCAGATATTATACGATTATTTTTTTATGAGTTATTATTCACTATTTTCTGCCTGCGCATCATGGCAGCAATGGGCAAGCCCAGCGCCATGCCCAGCATGATAATCGAGGTGAGCACATTCAGCGCCATGTCAATGGGCCGCATGGCTTGCAGCTGACTGATGCTTTGGCTCATAGCGTCGCCCATACCGTACTTGTTTATCATGGCTTCGGCCTCGGGCGAACTCATCATTTGCTGCAAGCACTGCATCATATAGCCCTTGTCCATGAAAGCAAAATAGGCATACTGCGCCAAGGCGAACAACAGGCCGCCATAGAAGAACACCAGCACCACAAAAGCCCAGCCGCGCAGGAACGTGATGCCGCCGTCGAGAGCCTCATCACGAAAGGCGCGCAACTGGCGGGCAATGACAAACGGCGAAATCAAGGCAAGCACCAATGCCACCATCGACAGCGTTGGATTGCTCAGCCCTGCCACATAACAGCCAAAGCTGACAACCCACAACAAAGCCACCCACGCCCCGTCTACGCGGGCAAACGCCTTCAATTGCATGTATTCCACAGGTGTCATCCGAAACTACTTCTATTTAATTTCGCTGCAAAATTACTCATTTTCTGCCACATAACAGGTGCAAAGCTATAAAAATAAGTTAAAAAAAGGAGAATTATTGATTCTTCATTCTTCATTCTTAATTAAATAGCTTACCTTTGCAGCCGCATTTGAAAAAACATGGGCAAGTCCTGTACGGTCAGCTCCCTCGGAATCCTCCAGGACGGGAACGTAGCAAAGGTACTTGGTTGTAGCGACGCGATGCAGACCGCTTGCCCACCCGCCTCTTTAGCTCAGTTGGCCAGAGCACGTGATTTGTAATCTCGGGGTCGTTGGTTCGAATCCGACAAGAGGCTCGAAAAAAGTTTCACCGAAACCGCAACTGCACAACTCACAGTTCGTTTCGGTGAAACTTTTTTTTATTTCTTCCTTATCGTGAACTCCACTTTTTGTATGCCGCGTTTGTAAACATTGGCGAGGATGAGGGCATAGCGCAGCGTTTCGCCCTGTTTCATTGATTGCTGGACATGCTCCATCTCGCTCTCGGTAAGTATGTACTTGAAGAGAACGGCAGAATGATTGCTCGGCACAAGGCGTATCTCATCAGTAAGTGGTGAAAGGACGTAGGCGTAGGTTGCCTGATAACGAGCACCAGCCTGCCATAGTGGGTGGCTCTTGTCGAGAATGTTCTCCAGGTAGATTTGCGCATGCTTGTCAAATTCGGGCGTCGGCGTGCCGTCAGCGTATGTCAGCTTGCCATCGGCATCCACCACATATTCACCTCCTTTGGCAATGGCATATTTTTCTATCGGGCACTGCAGCTCATACGCTATGTCGGCTTCACTCTTTACTTCTTTCTCCACAGGCTCTGCCACCTCTTCCACTTTATTGTCGGCGAGGATGCTTACCAGTTCGTATGTGCGGTTGCTGGCATCCTGCGGCGGATTGGCCAGAATGGTGCGCTTCACGCGCAGCACGTATTCATGACCTCTTTCGTAAGTGAAGCCTTTGACTTCGCTAAAGTGCAGGTTCTGCCATCTGCCCGGCTCGTCCTCCGTCATCACGCGCATGCACTCGATGGGATGTTCTCCCATGCTGTCGAAGAGGTCGTACATAACGCCAGGTTCAGCGGAAACATTCATGATAATTTCCTTGGTAATGTCCTTGTCATCGTCGCTGCTGCAAGAGGCCAGGGAGAAGGCAGCAAGCATCGCAAAGGCGAATCTCCAAATTTTCATTGTTTTCATTGCTGTTATTTATATTGGTTCATTCATTTCAATATCAATCTTTCTTCTTTGCATCCAAGTGATAGTTGAAGCTGATGCCGATGTAGTGATGGTGGAAGTCCTGCCAAGTGGATGAATGCTGATAGGCAGTCTGGCTGCTCCAGAAACCATCTTCATTGTTGAGAATGTCCTGGAACGTCAAAGAGAGGCGAGCTTTGTTCTTCAGTATTTTCCATGTGACGTTGGCATCCCACAGCAGCCGGTTCTTGTTCATCGACTGGGCTGCGTAGCCCCGGCGGGTGGTCTCGGTGATGGTAGAGTTGAACACAAAATTGCCAACGGTGGCCTCGGCTTCAAGACCGAAGTTGTTGTCCCAAAGCGTGGTGTTCTGTTCGGGCGAAGCAGTATAGCGTATTTGGTCTGCCTCAATTTTAGCAAAGAGCGAGGCTTTGAGCCAGTCGCGGTCGAACGAGAACGTCAGTTTGTCCTTGTCCACTACAACCCATGCGTTGTCGCAGTCGATTCCCGTAAGCGCGCGGACATTCGCGCGCGTCCTTACTATCATGTCTTTCATTGCTTAAACCTTTTGAATGCTTCGTAATCACGGATATAGTCATTCACATCGTATTTA